>CBKWHA010000408.1:0-1582 GCA_966674115.1 uncultured Chitinophagaceae bacterium | reverse complement strand
ACTTGCGATTACTGCAAAGATGGCCTGGAACAATATTGCGAGGAAGGCGCTACGCTCACTTATAATTCACACGATAAATACCTGGGGACAGCAACCTATGGCGGGTATTCAGAAAGCATCGTTGTGAACGATGCGTTTGTTTTACGAGTACCCGAAAATCTTGAACTGGCAGCTACTGCACCATTGCTGTGTGCAGGCATCACGACGTATTCGCCACTGAAGCATTGGAAAGTAGGTCCTGGTAAAAAAGTAGGTATTGTGGGTCTTGGAGGTTTGGGACACATGGGTGTTAAACTGGCTAAAGCTATGGGTGCAGAAGTGATTGTATTTACCACTTCTCCTTCCAAAGTTGAAGATGCCAGACGCCTGGGTGCTGATGATGTAGTGCTATCAAAAGATGAAGAGCAAATGCAACGCTATGCCGGCAGGCTTAATTTTGTTTTGGATGCTGTTTCTGCACAGCACGACATCAATCTTTATTTAAACCAGTTACGAGTAGATGGCTCTCTAGCCTTGGTAGGAGCACCGGAACATCCCCTTCCTGTAGCTGCCTTCAGTCTGATACCTTACCGCAGAAGCTTTGCCGGTTCCATGATTGGCGGCATTGCAGAAACACAGGAGATGCTTGATTTCTGTGGCAAACACAATATCGTCTCAGACATTGAGATGATTAACATTCAGCAGATCAATGAAGCCTATGAACGTCTGCTGAAAGGCGATGTGAAATACCGCTTCGTGATTGATATGGCATCTTTGAAAAAATAATTTAAACAAGCCAGAAATAAAAAAGTCGGCAGAACTATGTAAGAGGCCATTTACCGGCTAACGGATGAATTTTCCCTTTTTTATTTGCGCTTCATGGATAGGGTGAAGATCACCGGTGATGATATGTGGTCCAGGATCAGCAGTATGAGCAACAAATTCCTTCTATTTATTGAGGTGTACGTCAACCGATTGTTGAAATATATAAATTTCTAATACCACGGTACCAGTCTTTTCATCTCAGAATTATCTTTTGCTCTATATACAAAACTTAGTTCAATTCCATTCTTAATCTCACTACCACTCTTCGCTCTTGAAGTAGTATAATCATAGCTTAATCCTACGTGAACAGAATTAAACTGATAACCTACGTAGGGAATAATTGCATCCTTTATACGATGCCACAAACCAAATTTAATCTCCTGACTTCCTTCAGAGCCTATCAGAATTCCATAAGCTCCTCCGATAGTTGTCATGTTGGCAAACCCCTGTGTCATATGATTGATAGAAAAATAAACACTACCTTCATAACCAACATTTACTTGTCCTCCTCCCAACAGAGAGAACCGTACAGGCTTGCTAATTTCATCCACTCCCTGAACATTATCCTTGTGTTGAAGTACATCATAAATACCTGTACCAACAAAAAAAGAGTTATTCTCCTGAACATAATTATACAAAAGCCCTGTATTCATATCAAAATACCGCTTTGCTCTGGTATTAAATGCTTCACTAATAGGAATTGTCGGATCAAAGCCACCATTGGTATACTGATTTTCAAATGTTAGTTTGGTGTAATCAATTCTTCGTTCATGAAAAA
>CBKWHA010000407.1:0-1657 GCA_966674115.1 uncultured Chitinophagaceae bacterium | reverse complement strand
TCAAAAGTCATGGTTCCATAATCACCTTTGTCAACTATCCAATTGGCCCAACCTGCATCCCATTGCCAGCTATAATTTTCGCCCGCAAAGGATACCGGGCCATTAAAATATTTACTTTTTCCATCTGCGTCCACATCAAGACGCCATGTTTTTGATTTTCCTAATCCTCCGGTTAATTTCACCCACAAAGGATCGCTCACTGTATTTGCATCAATCGAAGTGATGTTTACTGTTACCGGATCGGCATATACAAGGCCACCACGGCTTTGAACAGCATATTTAATGGTATAAGTACCTGGAAAAGGAATGTTTATAGTATCCGTTAACTTAATGGAATTACCGGAAGGCGATAACCAATAGGGCGTAGCATTCGGGGTAAGGCTTTTGAGAACGATGTCATTGGGGTTCTTAGCGCTCGGGGTAACGGTAAATTTCAATGCACTTTTTTCCAATGCGGCGCCAAGTTCTATCACTTCAGGTCTGCAACCTGAAAACATGGTGAGTAACCCGCAAACTGCTATTATGGAATGAATTAACTTTTTCATGATTAATAATTTTTGATTAAATAGAACAATTACCATCCTGCATTTTGTTTCAACGTTCCGTTCGACAAAGTGATTTGCGTATAAGGAATTTGTGATAAACCTTTCGTTTCATTAATCTTTGCAGCAGTAATAGTCTTTGTTGTATTAACTCCACCATTTTGAAGCGTAACTGATTCAGCAATTGTTGAAGCTGCGGTGCTCACTCCCTGGCGAAGCAAATCCCAGTAACGAATGCCTTCTCCAAAAAACTCGAGTTTCCTTTCATTCATAATATTTGCCTGGTTTACCGGTATTTGAACGAAGTTGGAACTGAATGCTCTCTGGCGTACCGCATCGAAATATTGTTGTGCATTTGGAGAACCTAATTCAGCAGCCATTAACAACACATCTGCATAGCGGATAGAAACATAATCCTGATACTGGCTGATCATGAAACTTACACCACCCATTTTTTCCGCAAGACTTGTACCTGAGGCATCCGCCATTGGAGTGTATTTCTTCATGTAATAACCGGTGTATTCTCTCTGGTCATCTTTCTTTTTAAAATCAAGATTTTCATCTACAATAGAAATGATAGAAGCACTCCTTCTTGTATCGTTTGCATCATAAGCGTTCCAAAGTTTGGGATTCACTGTTCCGCCTCCCCATCCTAAGCCGTAAGGAGCGATCGCCTGGCTCCGGATGCCAAACATCACCAGCCATTGATTGCCATCAACATTGCCGTTCCAGTCGCTGGTGTATGTGTATTTGATAGAAAAAACAGTTTCTTTATTATCTTCTCCTACATAATTAGCAGGTGATGCCGCAGGCCACAGATTGGCAAAATTGCTAACCAAACCAAAACCTCCATTTGCTATGACATCTTCTAAATAGGCAAGCGCCTGCGCTTTAGTAACGACTCCCACTAAATCAGGTTTGTTGTAGTAGCCGGTGTAATAAAGAAACACACGACCAATCATTGATTCGGCAGCCCATTTGGTTATTCTTCCACGAGTGGCCGGAGCCTGTGACGTATAGCTGGTAGAAGGAAGATTAGAAGCAGCGAATTGTAAATCCTGCGCAATGAGGCTGTAAACGCTGTCAGGACTTGCCTGCGGAACATTCTCCGTTGA
>CBKWHA010000406.1:0-1657 GCA_966674115.1 uncultured Chitinophagaceae bacterium | reverse complement strand
TAGGGCTTGCTGTTTAACTCATCCTCCATTTTGGTCTGCCAAAATTTCCGGTAAATAATAGCCTAAAGATTACGGTCCAATTGATAATGAGTTCTCTGGTCTGCCTGAGGCAATAAAGTGCCCTCCTCGTTAAATTAACAAGGTTGAGCACCAAAATAATGGAAGCGATCCAGGATTCACTGGTGGTTCTTAATTTGGCTTTGATGCACTCCAGATTATAACCAGCCTTGGCCTGCCCAAACTTTCCTTCTATCGGATTGCGTTCCCCTGGACTTACCTGATTTTGCAGCGCCGGCTTTGAAGGACGCCCCAGCGGCTTGGCCCGCAGTTCAATACCCAACTCTTTTAAGGTCTTTCGGTTTTCCCGTGTGCAGTATATTTTGTCTGCCAGTACAGCCACCGGGTAGTATCCAAAGCGTTGCCTGTACAATGTCACCGACTGTTGCAAACAGCTCCCCTCATTAAAACTGTCCCAGCTTAATCTGTCTATCAACGCAAAACCATCACTGAGTGAGACTTGTAGTTTACTGCCAAACTCCACCTTTTTGCCATCCTTACCACGTTTTATTGGCCGTACATGTGGTTGATGAATGTTTACGATCCGATCATCAATGCGATGAGTACGGGTGATATGCATTTGATTTTGCTGCTCGTACACCAGATGCAGTACCATCAGGCACTTTTGCTCTTTGTGTTTTAAAGGAAAACTTGTGTATCCCTTCAACAGCCATTCAATATGCCCCAGGTTTCGTTTTAAAAACCGTAGTTGCCTGCCATTGGCTTTGTATAGTTGCTTTGATGTTTTGTTTTTCCTCTTTGCCGTATCTAAAAATTCTTTACGGGCTATGTTGCGGTATGTTCTTGGTTTTACATCGCCATGCAGTGCCTTGTGGTAAAGCCTGTCAATCAATTCTTCGCTCTTCTCTCTGGCGCTATTGAGTAGTTTCAGGTCTGTTGGGAATGTGATATTTTGGGGCGCTACCGTGGCATCCATTAATAATTTGCCTTTATGAGTAACAATCTGTTGCTCTTGCTGCCTTTCAGCTGTCACGTCAGCCTGACCTGCCGCAGGCTGGTCAGGATCTTTATTATCCTGCTCTAAAGTAGTGGCTTGTGTCGCTGAAACTGTTTTATCAAAGTGATGTGCAATTACAATTTCATTGATGCTGTTTATCACTTCAAGACTTAGTCGTTCCCGTATATCTACAAACAAGCTGGCATCAAACGGCGCTTCATTGGTAAAGCTGCTATAGCCTAAAAAATATTGCATGAACACATTCTCCTGTATCTGCTGTATCGTTTCCCGGTCGGAAAGTTTTAGCATGTGTTTGATGATCACAGCACCTATTACGATACGCCCATTAATAGGCTGTCTCCCCTCTGAGGACCTAAATATTTTATCATATTGAGACACCATCTTATCCCAGGGTAACAGTTTGCTCAGCCTGACCCATCGGTTCTCTGTTGTCAATGCCTGTTCAAAAGGTGTCTCAAACCCGCATAATGACAGCTGGTTGGGGCTAATATACCCAGCCGAACGTGCAGGCTTTTTAGACCCTTTACCACGATTTGTTTGCAGCATCTTTATTCTTTTTACACCTAAAAGATACTATTCTATGAGGAAACTGAAAATAATTGAGTTAAACAGCAAGCCCTA
>CBKWHA010000405.1:0-2068 GCA_966674115.1 uncultured Chitinophagaceae bacterium | reverse complement strand
CCTCTACCCATTGTGTAGCGGGTTTGTTGTACCATAGCTTTAAACCAGATTGGGCGAGTGTAGTAAAAGGAAGCCCCAAAAAAAGAAATAGATGTACAATGAAATTAGTATGCGTTCTCTCCATTAATCTTTGAAATATTTTTATATCAATACTGTTGTAAAACCAACTCAAACTATTTTAACCACATTAGCAAAAGAATCCTCTGGTTTGATATCAGGTAAACTTACTACCAGTCCATCCCCTGTCCTTTCAAAGGACAATTGTTGTTTGTTGGCCACCCATTCCACTCTTGTAATTTCCTTTGGATAGTTTACACTTCCTTTGGCCAGGCTTTTAATGAGTAGCTTTCCGTTTTCAGGCCATCCCAAAGCAGTAGCATACAATGCATCTCCTTTTGTAACAAAGCGGATATCTTCCGAGGTGAAGGGTTTTCCCTTTCCTTCATTAAAACCCTGAGCGGTCAAGGCTGCGGCTGCCAGTTGCGCTGGCCCTTCCCCAAAGATTTTCCATGGTCTCGTACCAAAAATACTTTCGCTGTTAGCGTTCATCCAGCGGCCGATTTCTTCTACTATCTTTCTTTCCTTTTCATCAATGGAACCATCACCCCGTACCGGAATATTCAACAGCAGGTTACCATTTTTACTTACAACATCCACCAGTGTCTGAATAACGGTTTTAGCGCTTTTGTATCCATTACGGTTATAGAATTCGCGTTCATAGTGCCAGCCACCTATACAGGTATCGGTTTGCCAGGGAAGTGGCTCAATGTTATTACTCTGCCCTCTTTCAATGTCCCACACCATAGCCTTACGCTGGTTCTCGTTCAGTATTTTCCCGTTAATCACCGCTCTTAGCTGACCATGATCTTTGATGCTTTTGTTGTAGAGGTGAGCAGCAATACGTAGCCCGGCATCAGAAATAGGCCACATAGGAAATTGCGAATCGTCAAAATAAAGAAGATCCGGCTCATACCGATTGATCAAGTCAATCGTGCGGTTGAAGAATTTTTCAATATAGTCTTTGGTTGGTTGCGCTACGCCATTGCCCCAGTTCCATTGCTTGTGTATCATGCCGTTTTCATGACTGTTTTTACTGAGCGGATGATTTTGTGCATACAGTTCCTGCGGGTCAAGTCCTTCCCACCATGTTCCTTTGCCATCTGCCTTGGTAAGTTTTCCATCATAAGGCACACCTGCATATGGTCCGCTTTTATCGGAACGTTGTGCCGCTTCGTACCAACTCCAGGCATGAGAAGCATGTACGCTTACGCCAAAGGGCAGACCTTGTTTTTTAGCAGCTTTGGCCCATCCGCCGATCAGGTCTTTTTTAGGTCCGATCTTCGTTGCGTTCCAGTTTTTTTGGTATTTGCTTTTGTACAAATCGAAATTATCGTGATGATTGGCCATAGCCACAAAGTATTGGGCACCTGCACTTTTGTACAATGCCACCAATTCTTCCGGATCCCATTTTTCGGCTTTCCACTCGTGAATGATATCTTTAAATCCAAACTTTGAAGGATGGCCATATTTCTGAAGGTGGTATTTGGACTGACGGGAGCCTTCCTGGTACATACCCCTGGCATACCAGTCGCCGGCTTCCGGCTGACACTGTGGTCCCCAGTGTGCCCACATGCCAAATTTGGCATCTCGGAACCATTCGGGTGTCTGGTAATTCTGTAAAGAATCCCAGGTGGGCTTAAATGGCCCTTTTGCAATAGATTCACCTAAGTGTTGCTCACTAAATATATAATCACTTCCTAATGCTCTGGATAACCAAAGAGAAGGAATAGCAGCAGCCATTCCCTTAATCAATGCACGCCTTTCCATAATTTGATTTTATTGATGTTTAAAGTTATTTCGATAGAAGTGGATTTATCAGGAGAAGTGCCTGGCTGGAAAATTTTTTCAGTATCCGGCCAAATTGCTCCGAAGTTGATGAATGTTTGCTTTTGGGCTACTGAATGAACAGCAGCACATTAAAATAATGCAGATAGTAATTGTTTATGGTTCATAAAAAGTTCTTAAAGTAAAGAGGGAAGGGGTAGAAACCCCCTCCCGTTTTTCGCTT
>CBKWHA010000404.1:0-2102 GCA_966674115.1 uncultured Chitinophagaceae bacterium | reverse complement strand
ATGAATAGCTTTTCGCAAGGATGGGTAGATCATCCAACCAAACAGAGCAACAAATAGTAATGCATTGAAAAACTTGTCCTTAAAAATAGAAAATACAAGAATGCTCAGCAAAACAATTGCATACAATACCGAAGCTGAAAATAATGTACGCCTTTTTCCTCCATGAACCTCTCCCCTGCTTATCATCGTTATGGCTGCAATATAGATCACAGGTACAATCCCTAAAAACCAATAGCTGTATAGTGCAGCGGGGAGAATACTTATGCCCAATAATAGATTGAGTCCCCTGCATAAACCCATATTTAACGGACCCCAAAAACGATGATGCTTTCCCCATTTATCATAAACCAGCGCCGCAAATGCAGTGGTTGTCGCCAATAGGCCGGAAGGAGATAACACGCCATCTTTATTTACCAGTGACGCGCATATAATGCCAGCCAGCAACAACAAGGAAGCAACGACCGCGGCAGTTTTCTTGTTGATAAGACCACTGGGAATGGGTCTTTCCGGTCTTTCAACGCTGTCTAATTCTGCATCGAAAACATCATTGAACATAACGCCACCCCCATAGAGTCCAATAGTAGATAAAACCAGTAAAATAATGGGTAGAAAGGAAGGAAAACCGGCATTTTCCAAAAACCCTGAAAGAGCAATGCCAGCCAGAATATCAGAAACAGCCGTTACTATATTAGCCGGACGCATCAGACGCACTAAACCCAAAAACTTATTCACGAATCGATTATTGAATAGAACAAACTTATAATTGTTATAGCATTATTGAAAAAATTATTCATTATTTACCTGATGAAAACAGAGTTTTTATCTATTCTTGGAGCCTGCCCTCCTCGCAAAACGGTATTGCCCTGGAACTTCTGGCTTTGGTCAATATTCTTGACGGCCACAAAATCGGTTTCATCAATTTGACCACTTTGAGCAAATGCAGTTAAAGCATTCTGGTAAGTTACCAAACGAATGTGCTCATCGGGTATACCTTCTTGTTTCATCAAGGCTGCAGTTTTAGGAACGGCCAATGGATCGGATATGCCCCAGTCGGCAGCAGAATTGATCATGATGCGTTCAGGTCCGTACTGTTTTACAATTTCCACCATCCGTTCATTACCCATTTTGGTGAATGGATATATAGTGAAGGCAGCCCAGAAACCGCGGTCCAACACCTCTTTTACTGTTTCCTCATTATTATGATCGACAATCACCATCTTTGGATCGAGGTCATGCTCGATAGCAATATCCATGCTCCGGGTAGTTCCTCTTTTTTTATCGCGGTGTGGTGTATGAATTTGTACCGGCAGACCGGCCTCTTTAGCCAATTCCAGTTGCAGGCGGTAGTATTTTTCTTCAGCTTTGGTCTGGTCGTCAAAGCCAATTTCTCCCACGCCAACCACGCCTTCCTTATAAATAAACAATGGTAAAATTTCCATCACCTGCTCTGCCAGCATTTCATTATTAGCTTCCCTTGAATTCAGGCCAATAGTACAATAGTGCTTGATACCGAATTGAGAAGACCGGAACCGCTCCCAGCCTACAAGGCTGCTGTAATAATCGCGAAAGCTGTCTACGCCTGTTCGGGGTTGCCCCAGCCAAAAGGCAGGTTCAATCAGCGCCATTATGCCGGCATCTGCCATTGCCTGGTAATCATCGGTTGTGCGGGAGGTCATATGAACATGTGGATCGAAAAATTGCATGCCTTTGATCCGTTCCTGCCATAAGGAAGCTGTTATTACGGGTTGTAAGTTTTTTTCTGTTATATCGTGACTGCAGCACATAGCTATATAGTTTCTTTAAAAGGGGTTAGATTCAAAGCTCCCCAAGATATTTCTTCATTTTCAATAAAAGACTTCAGTTGCTGTTTTTTTTCAAGAAGCTCCTTTGCCGGAGGGTAATTTGTGACTGCACAAACCAAAGCGGCAGCTTTTCTTTCAGCTGTATTTTCAGACACGGAAAGCCGCTCTATATCGGGAAAGATACGCTCGTTCAGGAAAGGGGCCACACAGCGCCACAATTGAGGATTTACCGGCCGGTGTGCGGCCCAGCGTTCATGAGCCAGGTCAGACAAAGAATTAGCAAGCTCCTGGTTGGTGCGC
>CBKWHA010000403.1:0-2351 GCA_966674115.1 uncultured Chitinophagaceae bacterium | reverse complement strand
AGATAAAAGTTTAATGAATTTATGTATCATAATTTCTTTTTTTTCTTTAAAAATTAAGGTTGGCGCCTAAAGTAAAAACACGAGGTCTTGGGTAGAACTTATTATCAATACCCCCAGCAATTTCAGGATCTAAACCATTGTAATTGGTAATAGTAAACACATTTTGAACGGTAGCGGACAAACGTAAACCAAACAGATTCTGAATTTTCCCAAAGTCGTATCCCACATTCAAATTATCCATGCGCAGGAAGGAAGCATTCTCTATAAAATAATCCGACCAGAAGCGGCGCGAATCCACGCCCTCAAAATTGGTTTCCAGAACATTTGTTGAAATATTACCTAAATAATTGGGATAACGGAAGTTGGCATAACTACCGTTATTGGCTCTGAAATTATAGTACACATAGTTGCCTAAATTGGCCCTCATTGTAAAAGCTGCATTCCATCTTTTATAACCAAACTGAGAAGTAAAGCCTAATAAATAATTGGGATCCGGACGTTTGTAACGGTATTTGTCGTTCTGGTTGATGATCCCATCTTTATTCAAATCAACATATACGCCTTCCAGCGGTTTGCCATTTTGGTCGTATACCTGCTTGTATACAAAAAAGGAATAAGGATTGTAACCGACTGTATGTATCTGGATATTGTTTCCAACGCCACCACCAATACCACCTACCTCAATACCTTGTGAAACGGTATCTTTTATTTTACTCAAATTGGTGATCTTGCTTTGGTTCCAGGTAAAATTGAAATTGGCTTCCCAGGTAAAATCTGAAGTACGTACAGGAATTGTGTTGAGCACGAGTTCAACACCTTTATTTTCTATATTGCCAACATTAGTTAAAACACGATTGGAAAAATTGGAACCAGCAGGCACTGGTACTACGGCTAACAGGTCTTTTGTTTTCTTGAAGTAATAATCAATGCTTCCGGAAAAACGACCTTTTGCAAAACCAAAATCCAATCCCCCGTTCCAGGTTTCAGTTTCTTCCCACTTGATATTTTCATCATATTCAGCGGGACGAAGGGTGAAATAATATGTATCGCCTAACAAGTAACGTGCGGCACTATCACTGATTGAATAACGGGCAAAGTAGGGATAATCTCCACCGAGTATATCTTGCTGGCCTGTAACACCATAACCGAATCTAAGCTTCAGATCTGAAAATGTATTTGAACCTTTTAAGAACGGTTCCTGTATAAGCCGCCAAGCGAATGCTAAAGAAGGAAATGTGCCCCAACGATTATTCTCATTAAAACGTGAAGAACCATCGCGACGTACTGTTGCAGTTAAAAGATACTTATCGTTTAATGTATAGTTTAATCTCCCAAAGAAGGAAATCAATGTATTCTGTGTTTTAGTGGGATTGCCGGCAGCTTCCTGATCACCGGTGCCGTATAAAGTTGGATAAGAAGGCGTTTCGGTTAACCAATCCTGATAAGAATAACCTGCTGTTGCATCTACGCGGCTACGGATGCTTTTAAGATCCTTTGCGTAATTGAGATAGAATTCCAGCAGTTTGCTCCATCTTTCCTGAGAGTATTGTGTTGTTGTACCACCTTTTGTAAAAACAGAAGCCAGTGTTGCCGGATATACTTTGGTACCTTCAGTTTCAGAAACATCATAACCAAGGTTCAGGTTGGCTCGCAATTCAGGAAGGAAGTGCATTTTATAATCAAACTGTATATTGCCAATACTTCTTTTTACTTTTCCTTCATCATCCCTCTGCTCCAACATACTAACCGGGTTGCGTGGTGCATTGGTATTGGGAGAACCATCAGAATTTAACCATTCATAATAACCGCCGTATTTTTGATAAACAGCGCTGTCTGATCTAACCGGATGTGTAGGATCAAAAAATATTGCCGTTCCAATGGCATCCTGGTCAGCAAAATGGCTTTTTGAAATAGAACCTTTTAGATTAACATCTACACTTAAATGATTGTCAAAAAATTTAGGCGTCAGGTTGAGTGCAGCAGAGCCCCTGCTTAATTTATCAGTCAGTAAAATGCCACTCTGGTTCAAATAGCCCAATGATAAACGATAAGGAAGCCCTTGAATACCACCACTCAGGCTCAAGTTATTATCGGTAGTGAAAGCAGTCTGGTAAATTTCATCCTGCCAGTCAGTGCTGGCATTACCCAACAAAGCTATTTGTGCACCTGTACCATGTTGTTTTATTAAGGCATTGTATTCACTAGCAGACAAAACGTCTACTTTGTCTGTAGCTCTTGCTACAGATTGATTGGTACTGAAATTAATGCGGAGCTTGCCGCTTGCTCCTTTTTTAGTAGTAATGATAATAACGCCATTAGCAGCACGGGAGCCGTAAATTGCCGCTGCAGAA
>CBKWHA010000402.1:0-2406 GCA_966674115.1 uncultured Chitinophagaceae bacterium | reverse complement strand
AAAGCATGGTCAACCAGGGCACCGGCATTGGCCTGGCCATCACCAAAGAGTTTGTGACCCTGCATGGCGGTATCATTACAGTAAAAAGCGAACCGGAGCGGGGGACTTGTTTTACCGTATTGCTGCCGGCTAAAAAGATATACGAAGCTGCAAGCCGGCCTGCCACGAAACCTATACCGGCGGAAGAGGCGGAACAGGTAATGGTGGAAGAAAGCCAAAAGAGCGGAAAGAAGAAAACTATCCTGGTGGTAGAGGACAATGAAGACCTGCGCTTTTACTTAAAAGACAACCTGAAAGCACAGTATCATGTGGAAGAAGCCACGAACGGAAAAGAAGGTTGGGAAAAAATAAAACTGTTAAATCCTGACCTGGTAGTAAGCGACGTTATGATGCCTTTAATGGATGGAGTGGAATTGGCCAAGACCATTAAATCCGAAACCCTTACTGCGCACATTCCTGTCATCCTGCTTACCGCCATGGGCAGTGAGGAAAAACAACTGGAGGGCTTGAAGGTGGGGGTGAATGATTACATCACCAAACCCTTCACTTTTGAGATCCTGGAGTCCCGGATCCGCAACCTGCTGGCCCAGCAGAAACTATTGCAGAAAAGGTTTCAGAAGCAAATCGAGGTCAACCCGGAAGAGGTCACCATCACGCCTGTGGACGAAAAGTTCCTGAAGCAGGCTTTGGAAGTGGTGGAAAAACACATGGATAACCCCGAGTTTTCGGTAGAGGATTTCAGCCGTGAAATGTATATGAACCGGGTGACTCTATATAGAAAAATTCTTTCCCTTACCGGCAAGACGCCCATCGAGTTTATCCGATCGATCCGCTTGAAAAGGGCTGCCCAGTTGCTGGAAAAGAGCGGGCTGTCTATTGCAGAAATTGCATATGAGGTGGGATTCAATAACCCCAAGACCTTCACTAAATTTTTCAAAGAAGAATTCCGGGTGCTGCCTTCACAATATGTGGCCAATAAAAAGGACAGCAACACGTAACAGCCTTCTGGTAACGCAAAAACTGTTGAAAACTAATTGTTTGCAACAATGTATGCCATAGTCTGCAACATTTGAATACCCTGTTTCAAACAGCACAGGAGTAGTTTTACAGCATTATTTCAACCAAAAGATTGCTGTAAATGAAAATTCGATTGCCCACGTTATTAACGCCTAATTGGCGTCGCCCTCACGTATTCACCCACAAGGAATGTTCTTGCCGACTTTATTGTTATTGCTCGTTTCTTTTATGAAAAAACGACTTTGCTTATAAAAGCAGGTTCAGACTTTTCTTTCTGTCCAAAACTCCAACACACTTAAGAATGATTGCCGGCGCGGCACTCATTATTCAAAATGTAGTCAAGTTAAATACAAATAGTTATGAAATCAAACAAAACGACTCGCTTGCGATTATTGCTGCTATGGGGTATTTTTTTAGTATCCCAGGTAAGCATCAATGCTTTTGCTCAAACAGCAAAACTTAGCGGTACGATTATCAATGAGCGTACCTCGGCTCCGGCTCCGGGAGCTACCATTACTGTTAAAAAATCCAATCTCTCCACAGTGGCTGATGAAGCCGGGAGGTTTACTATCAGCGCATCGACCGGCGATGTACTGGTAATTACCATGATAGGATATGTGAAAAAAGAGATCACTGTTGGTAAAAACAACGTTATACAGGTGAAACTGACTGAAAGCAGTTCGCAGTTGGAGGATGTGGTAGTAATTGGTTATGGTAAAGTAAAAAGGAAAGATGTTACGGGGTCCATTTCTTCCATTACAGGTGAGGAGCTTCGCAGAGCTGTTCCTACTACTATTGACCAGGCCTTGCAGGGCAAGGTTGCCGGTGTTATGGTACAGCAGGTTTCCGGTCAGCCCGGAGGCGGTGTATCTATCCAGGTTCGTGGCGTATCCTCAATCACGGGAAATAATTCGCCGTTGTATGTGATAGATGGTGTGATTATCCCGCCTCCAAGTGATCCTGGCAGCGGTTCCAATCCATTGAATACCATCAATCCTTCTGAAATTGAAAGTATTGACGTATTAAAAGATGCTTCAGCAACTGCAATTTATGGTTCGCAGGCAACCAATGGCGTAATTGTAATTACTACGAAAAGGGGTTTGGTTTCAGCTCCGTCAATTTCGTACGATGGCAGTTATGGTTACCAGCAAATTCCCAAAAAGCTTCCTACCGTTAATTTGCAGGAACTCGCTACGCTGTTGAACGACCGTGCCGTTGTATGGGGGTTCGATGCCAGGCCGGAATTTGCAAACTCCAAATATTTGGGAATGGGTACGGATTGGCAGTCAGAACTATTCCGTAGCGCCCCAATGCAAAATCATTCCATTACAGTTAATGGTGGCGATGCCCGCACCAAATATTTATTGTCAACTTCTTATTTCAACCAGG
>CBKWHA010000401.1:0-2638 GCA_966674115.1 uncultured Chitinophagaceae bacterium | reverse complement strand
AAAAATATTCTGTTGAGAATGTCTGTGTTAAAAAATTGAATAGTCTCTTGGAATAATTAAGGGCAATTATGCGGATCCTTCTGTGATCGGTATTAGGTGGCTGAATTAGAAAAATTATTTGTACAGCGGTGTTTGATTCATACGTTTAAAATAATTTCGCTGTCTGGTGATTTTAATAAACAACGGTGCAGTGCAACAATTATCACAACAAGAAGAAAGCATATTGCTACAACGCTTACAAGCAGGAGATGAGCAGGCTTTCTCTGAAATTTATAGCCTTTTTGCTGCTGAATTGATTGCTTTTACAACTGCTAGGATTTCCTCTCTTGAAGAAGCAAGAGATATTATTCATGATCTCTTTGTTTATATATGGGAAGAAAGGGCCGATCTTACCATTAAAATATCTTTTCGTTCCTTTTTATTTGCTGCCGCACGATACCGGATTATTGATCATATACGGTTTAAAGACGTCCGGAAGAAGTATACCGATAAACTGACTTCCTTGCCAACTCCTTATAATTCAGCACTGGAATCCGAATTAGATGCAAAGGAATTAAACCAAGTGTTAAGTGCTGCGGTAAATGAACTGTCACCAAGGGTTCAGGAAGTATATCGTTTAAGCCGGAACGAACACCTAAGTATCAGAGACATTGCTATACGACTGAACCGCTCGGAACAAACAGTAAAAAATCAATTATCTACTGCTATAGCGCAACTAAGGGTGCTTCTTGAAAAAACAGTTATCCTGATATTGGTGTTTTTGTTTCGGTAAACTATTATTTTTTAAAAAATTCTGAAAAATAATAGTACTAACATTATTCTTATCCGACTTCTTTATATACTACATAATTAAATGGAACCAAGCGATTTTAATAACTTATTAGAGAAATACCTAAGGGGCAATTGCACTGCTGAAGAACAATTGTTTATAGAACAATGGCTGGAAGATCATAAAACTGAGCCGAATGAATGGACGGAAATGAGTAAAACTGCTAAGTCTGAGTGGATGGCCTCTCTTTTTGTAGATATTCGTAATGCGCTACATAGTAATAATCAGCAGGGTAGGGCAAAGGTATACAGAATAAAGCGCAAAGCATGGCTAAGAGTTGCTGTAGCAGCTTCCATTATTGGCCTGGTAATTCTGGGCACCTACCTCTGGTTTAACAGGTATGAGCAGAAAGAAATAGCAAAATCCGAAGTAAAGAAAAATGACTATAAGAATGATGTGCTACCAGGAGGTAATAAAGCAGTTTTGACGCTGGGTGATGGCTCCACTATCATGCTGGATGAGGCACAAAACGGTGCTCTTACCCAGCAAGGCGGTACAAAAGTGATTAAGCTAGGAGGGAAGCTGTCTTATGCTCCAGCAGGTGCAGGAACAAAGGAAGTTTTATACAATACTATAGTCACTCCCCGGGGCGGGCAATACCAAATTGAACTACCTGATGGTAGTTTGGTATGGCTCAATGCAGCTTCTTCACTTCGGTTTCCAACTGCTTTCATTGGCAAAGACAGAAGAGTTGAGATAACAGGTGAGGCTTATTTTGAAGTGGCTAAGAACAAATCGATGCCTTTTATTGTGAGCATAGAGAGCTCAGAGATACAGGTGCTTGGCACTCATTTTAATGTAATGGCCTATAAGGAGGAATCTAATATTAAAACTACTTTGCTGGAGGGTTCGATAAAGTTTGTGCATGGAAATAACAGTAGTTTAATCAGGCCTGGGCAACAAACGCAACTTACTAATAGTGGCCAAATCAAGGTGTTGGATGATATAGACATAGATGCCGTCATTGCCTGGAAGAATGGCAATTTTGATTTTGATGGCGTAGATATAGAGACTGTAATGCGGCAGTTATCACGCTGGTATAATGTTGATGTAGAATACAACAAAAAGACGGATGTATTGTTTTATGCAGAAATACCGCGTAACACAAAACTTTCTGAGGTGTTGCATGCCTTAGAATACACCAGTAAAGTGAAGTTTGGCATTGATGGAAAAAAGATCGTTGTAATGTGATAAAAGAAATCAATTAACAATCCTGTGGTAGAATATAACATGCTTCTAAACAGGTGAAAAATAGTGGTTAGCTCAAAAGAAAACCGGAAGTACGGCGAATACTTCCGGCTAGTAATTCAGGTTAATCCAATTGTAACACTGTATAGTCTTTTTATTGTTTAACCCAAAATCAAAACAAATTTATGCATTTGATTGTTTGCCGCAATCCCCTGAAATGGAAGGGGATTGGAAAAACTTTGTTAATGATGAAATTAACTGCCATTTTATTGCTTGCCGTCTGCCTGAATGCCACAGCAAATGGGAACGCCCAAAAGGTTAGCCTTTCAGTGAAGAATGTTCCCCTTGTACGCGTTTTTAAAGAAATCAAAAGACAAACTGGTTATACATTCGTTTATACTGACGTCCATTTGCAAAAAGCAAAAAAAGTCACAATAATTCTTAGTAACGCTTCTTTGGAGCAAGTGCTGGATGTTTGTTTTCAGGACCAGCCATTAACTTACAAGATCCTAAATAAAATGGTCCTTATTAAAGAGGCAGAAGTGGCTTTAAAAAAGGTGCTGGTGCCTATTCCGCCACCACCTCCTATAAATATTCAGGGAAAAGTAACCAATGACAAAG
>CBKWHA010000400.1:0-2644 GCA_966674115.1 uncultured Chitinophagaceae bacterium | reverse complement strand
AGCAGCAGTCGATATCCATACCATCGCGGTTGGTATCCATCTTTACATTATCAATGGTCATGTTATCCACACCTGTTGCCAGAAGGCCAAAGTGACCACCATTGATGAGGGTAAAATCTTTCAGGATCACGTTGCGGCAAAGCTTCAGAGAAATGGCTTTGTTAGCACCGCCCTCCCACATAAAGGGACCGGCATTCACGCCAATCCGCTCCCAATGTTCGTGGGTATAGAACCCGCGACTGAGCCCTTTACCATTGATCAATCCTGGACCCAATATAGAAATATTTTGAAGGTTTTCGCCCCAGATCAGGCTATTGTGCCAATGGCTATGGCCATAGTCCTGGTAATTATTGCCGGGCCCCGGTTCAGGGTCATCATACCGCCCGCCATGAGTGGAATCTGCGGCCAGCAAAGTGCTTCCCTGGTCTAAATATAAAGTGATGTTGCTTTTTAAACGAATGGAGTAACTTAAATAAGTGCCAGCCGGAAAATATACAGTGCCTCCACCTGCTTTTGCTGCTGCATCAATGGCGTCATTGATAGCCTTTGTATCTACTGTTTTCCCATCACCTTTGGCACCATAATTCCTGATGTTATAGGTGGTACCTGTTTGTCCGAAAACAGAACAAGAGAACAGCAATACTGCAAATAGGAAATTACGCTTCATCATATCAATAAATTAGATTGCATCACCATTAACTAGTTTCCGTCTGGCTTCTTTGCACCAATGAATGCACTCATCGGTAGATTCCAGTGTGCAACAGGATCAGGATTTGCCGGATCAAACTTTGGCATGTCTTTTAGATATTTTGCAATGGGCAGATCTGCCTGTTTGATACCCTTTACTATGCATTTGGCTAACTGGTAAGCGCCATAGGTACTAAAGTGGGTATCATCTTTAATGGCCGCTTTTTGCCCGGGAAAAGAATTAGCCGGATAGTGTACAAAGGCTTTGATGGATTTTTCAGGTCCCCAGGCTTCGTACAATGTTTTGCTCATGGCATTGAGATCGATCACGGCTACACCTTCTTCCTTGCCGGTTTGGCGCACTGCTTCCGGATAATCCAGTAATGTATTGATGATATGTCCGGCAGAATCGAAATTCCTGCGGTGCATGGAAGTCACCAGCACCGGTGTGATATTGCGTTTCCTGGCTTCGGTTATCCATTCCTTTAAGGTTGCCTTATAAGTAGTGAAAGGATCCAAATGATTGCCACCAGGTTTCTGATCGTTGTGTGCAAATTCAATGAACAGGTAATCACCGGGTTTTGCCATGCTCCATATCTTTTCCAAACGTCTTTCTGCTTTGAATGCCTTAAGCGTTTCTCCGGACTCCGCATAGTTAGCGATGGCAACCTTACCAGGTTTGAAGAAAGCAGGGATCATCTGCCCCCAGGCTGCCCAGGGCTCTTCGGCCTGGTCTACCACGGTGGAATTGCCGGCCAGGAAGACTGTAGTCACCTCTTTAGCAGGAGTGATTTCAAGAGCACAAACTTTTGGTGCTTTGTTGTTGAATTCCAACGTCAGCTTATCATCCCAGTGCAGGTAAGCCACCTCACGTGGTTTGATCCGCACCTTGCTGTTTGTGCTCCTGATGATGCTATCCTTTACATGAACTGTAAATTCCTGGGTGGTAAATTTTCCTCTTGCTGTTTGTGCTTTTTCTACCATCAACCGTCTGCATTCTGCTTTGATGGTGGTTGTAGACTCGCCTTCCTTATCGCCCAAGAGCACTTTTACATTGTAGTTGCCTTCTGGCAATTTTACAGAGAAATAAAAAGGTTTGTCACTGGTGATGTAATCCGACCTCAGTGCATCTTTACCTTCATAATTCCTGGCAGTAACGTTGGACTCAAAATCAAATCCGTAGCCGGTTTGTGCATTATAAACGGTTGATGGCAGAACCTGTGTATACCCCTTTTGCACCTTACCAGAGCCAAAGTCGAACTTATAAATGGTTGTCTGGGCTTGTGCATTAGCTGCATAACAGGCAGCAAGCAACAGGAAATATTTAGAAAAGGAATTCATTGTTCGTAATAACTATTTTATGGTGGCTTGTTCTTTTACCTGATTCTTAGTTTTATCACATTTAATGACATAGGTGGCAAAGCAACATTCATCCTGTTTCCTTTTATGCTCATTGTTTTTTGAACCGGGTAAACAACTTTCTGTTGTTCCAAAGTATTGTAAGCATATGCATCAGACGAGGAAAGTGTCTCAATGGTTCCCTCTTTTTTGGCTGGTTTTACGCCTGAAAGGTTTACCTCGTAAGTAACAGGTGCTGATGCTGTGTTCACTAATTTAATGATCACTTCTTTGGAAGTTTGATCCAGGACGGCACTGGCATAGATACTGTCCTTTCCTGCTAGTACGCCACCATCCTGCAGTACAGGTACAACGTGGGTTCCTTTGTTGTTTGCAAATAGCTTTTGCACATAGTAATTAGGCGTTCCTACCGTGCGCAGGTTGTCAAACCAGATCAGGTCGGGTCGCCACTGCCAGGCCTCTACATGGGCAAACAGGGGTGCATAAGAAGCCATCAATACCACATCGGCATTGCGCTCCAGCCCCGTCATGAAAGCTGCTTCAGCCAAAGCGCTGATCCAGGTGTTCCTTGATTCGGCATCTTTGTCATCTTTGCTGT
>CBKWHA010000399.1:0-2654 GCA_966674115.1 uncultured Chitinophagaceae bacterium | reverse complement strand
ACCCGCGACCTCCGCCGTGACAGGGCGGCATTCTAACCAACTGAACTACCGATCCTTCAACGCTACCGTATTACCGGTGTATCGTTTTGGGAGTGCAAATATAGGAGTTTAATGAATTTTAAAACAAATTTTTTACGCTTTTTTTTGCAACAATTTGTTATTCAATGTTTTTTAATATTGTATGTCTATCCACCCACCTCGAATAAATTTTCTCACAGCACGGCCTCCTTTAGTGTAGTCCGCTATCTTTGAAGTTTAAAACCTAAAGGGATTCATGCTTAAAATTGGCGTTTTCGGTACAGGACACTTAGGCAAATTTCACTTGAACAACTGGAAAGAAATTAAGGATGTTGAGATTGTTGGCTTTTTTGACCCCCATAATGATACTGCAGCAGCCGTAAGCCAGCAATACGGTATTCAGCGCTTTTTAAAAGAAGAAGAACTGATCGATGCCAGCGACGCCATTGATGTAGTAACCCCAACCCATCTTCACTATGATGTTTGCGAACTAGCCATCCGTAAAGGCAAGCATGTATTTGTTGAGAAACCGCTGGCCAATACAATAGAAGAAGCTGAGAAATTAGTGAAGCTGGTCCAGGAATCGGGCATCAAACTGCAGGTAGGGCACGTAGAGCGTTTTAATCCAGCCTTTTTAGCAATGAAAGACTTCGATCTGAAGCCAATGTTTATCGAGGTGCACCGCCTTGCCCAATTCAATCCCAGAGGCACCGAGGTAAGTGTGATCCTTGACCTGATGATCCACGATATTGATATCATCTTAAGTATTGTAAAAAGTGATGTGCGCAGCATTTCTGCCAGCGGCGTTGCTGTTATGACTGATACACCAGATATAGCCAACGTGCGTATTGAATTCAACAATGGCTGCGTTGCCAATCTTACTTCCAGCAGAATCTCCATGAAAAAAATGCGGAAGATGCGCCTGTTTCAGAAAGATGCCTACATTGGTATTGACTTCCTGAATAAAAAAACTGAGATCATTAAAATGAAGCAGGAAGGTGATGAAAATGTTTTTGCTTTTGATATTGAAACCAACCAGGGTACCCGCACCATTGCAATTGCCAACCCTCCTGTGCCGGAAGTAAATGCCATTAAACGTGAACTGGAGGAATTTGTAGCTGCTATCCGGAACAATACCCAAACCATTGTTAATGAAATTGATGGCTTCAGGGCTATGGAAGTGGCACACCAGATATTGGATAAAATAAATCACAACCTTTCTGCCCAATAACAGCATGGCGCTGAAAAAATATATTCATCCCTTCTGGTACGCTGTAAGCGATTATGTTTTTTCGGCTCTTACATGGGTTGCCTTTGATGCCGTCCGCAAAGCACTGTTGCCAGAGGATATACCACCTTTCAGTAACTGGCTCATTATTGCAGAAGTTCTTTTTATACCTATTGGGTGGCTGCTATTGTATTCTCTTTCCGGCAGCTATCAATCGCTCTATAAAAAATCAAGGTTAAAAGAGGTTGTCACTACTTTTTTCTCATCTCTTATAGGTTGTACCATCTTGTTTTTTGTGCTTCTGGTAAATGATGTCTACAATTATAATTATGATTACTATTATGCAGCTTTTGCTTCCTTGCTGGCGCTCCAGTTCTTGTTAACAATTGCAGGAAGGTTGGCAATATTAACTGTAGTCAAACAACAAATTGAGCAAAAGATCATCCAATTTCAGGCGATCATTGTAGGCAATGAACCTCAGGCAACAAAAGCCTTCCTATACACGAAAGAACAATTGGCCTTTGAGGGTTATCATTACAAAGGATATGTATCCCTCCATAATGAACAGTCCTATACCCATCTTGATTGCTTAGGCAGTTTACATCAACTGGTAGATATCATAGATATACATCAAATCGATCTGGTTGTTCTGGCCTTACACAAAAATGAAGAACCATTGCTCCAGGGGATTGTTAATCGCCTGAGTGAAAAGGATGTAGCGATCAAAATACCGGCAGATGATATGGACATTCTTTCCGGCTCAGTAAAAATGAGCAATGTTCTCGGTGCGCTGCTCATTGACCTGAGGACCGGGCTCATGCCCCAATGGCAACAGAACTTCAAACGCCTGATAGACCTGGCCTTTTCTCTCATTGCCTTGTTACTGCTGCTGCCATTAATGATATATGTTGCTTTAAGGGTAAAGCTATCCTCTGAAGGACCCATTATTTTTCGACAAGAACGGATTGGTTACAGAGGTTTGCCTTTCTGCATGTATAAATTCCGATCCATGTATTTGGATGCCGAAAAAAATGGTCCGGCACTTTCTTCCGATCATGATCCGCGGATTACGCCATGGGGTAAAATCATGCGCAAATGGCGCCTGGATGAATTACCCCAGTTGTGGAATGTAATCAGAGGTGATATGAGCCTGGTCGGACCACGTCCTGAACGGCAATTTTTTATTGATCAGATCACCTCACAATTTCCTTATTATAAATACCTGCTTAAAGTAAAACCTGGCTTAACATCGTGGGGAATGGTGCAGTTTGGCTATGCTGAAAATGTACAGGAAATGATCCAGCGGAGCCGCTTTGATTTGCTATACCTGGAGAACATCTCATTATTACTCGACTTTAAAATCATGCTTCACACATTACGTATTATCTTTTTAGGAAAAGGGAAGTAA
>CBKWHA010000398.1:0-2656 GCA_966674115.1 uncultured Chitinophagaceae bacterium | reverse complement strand
CCAGTACCTTCAAAAAGCAATTAATAATAACCATCCAAACATAGGTGAGCTTACCTCAAGAGTTGCTAATACTTTGGTAGAGCAGATCGACCATTTGTCAAAGATTGCCGCTGACTTTTCCCGTTTTGCAAATATTGGCAATAGGCATGTGGAACAATTTGACCTCCACCTTGTGCTGGAATCACTAATGGATTTGTATAAAACAAATCCGAAAGTTAAAATTATATGGCATAAACCAGAAGGGGAGGTACTTTTAAATGCAGATAGAACCCATATTAACCGGTTGTTTACAAATTTATTGACTAACGCAGTGGAAGCATGTACCCAAAAAGAAATCTGTCGGATTAATATCTCTGAAGAAATGAAATCTGATGCCATTTTAATAAAAGTTAGCGACAATGGAGAAGGCATTCCTCCGGAAATGCATCCTAAGATCTTTACGCCAAATTTCACAACAAAATCATCAGGCACCGGCCTTGGTCTGGCAATGTGTAAAGGAATTGTTGAACAAGCTGGTGGTGATATATGGTTTGAGACCGAAGTAGGAAAAGGTACTACCTTTTTTGTGCAATTGCCTGCTAAAGTAAAGCTTGAAACATCCGTGACAAACGATCAATGGTCATTAATAAATGGATCTGGTGAAGATTGACAGCTAAATTGCAATTTGGCTCAGGCACTGAGCCGTTTTCTTCTATCTTCCAAGAAGTGCTCAAATTCAGCAAGACTAAAGCTACTTACATTGTTTGCATTTGTCAAACAGCCCTTTTGTGCGGCCAGCACCCCATATTTTAAATTTTGGAAATCTTCTAATGAATGCGCATCAGAATTGATGGAAAGTAAAACTCCTTTTTCCAATGCATATTCAATCCAGCGCCAGTCTATATCTAAACGCTCCGGAAAAGCATTGATCTCAATTACAACCTTGTGCTCTGCACAAGCATCGATCACCGTTTTATAATCTAAAGGATATGGTCGCCTGATCAGCAATCTCCTTCCACTCAAATGTCCAAGCATGGTAACATATGGATTGGTAATCGCCCCGATAATACGCTTCATAGCCTTATCCTCATCCATGTTCAGGTTACTGTGAATGGAAGCAATCACCAGGTCGAATGTAGCCAACACCTTGTCAGGATAATCCATGGTTCCATCATTTAGAATATCACATTCTATACTCTTGAAGATCTTAAAAGGTGCCAATTGCACATTCAATGTATCTATATAAAAATGCTGCTCTTTGATGCGTTCTTCAGAAAGGCCATTTGCATAATAAGCAGCTTTGGAGTGATCGGAAATTACCATATACTCAAATCCAAGCCTTTTAAGCTCCTGGGCCATCTCTTCAATGGTATGGGCTCCGTCGCTCCAGTTGCTATGAGAATGTATAAGCCCTTTGATATGGGATGTTTGAACCAGTTCGGCCAGGTTTATTTGATTTATTTTTTCAATTATGCTCTTCTTTTCTCGTAAAAAAGGTGGAATAAAGGGAAGATTTGCTGCTTGGAAAATTACTTCTTCGGAAGTAGCAGTATCGATTGCATCATCTTTATTAATACTTTTCCAGGCGGTATAGAACTCCTTACTGCAACTCTTCTCAAACAACAAACTTTGGAAGTTAGCATGCTTTATTGGATAAAAATGTAATTGTAAATTATGATCTGTTTGAACAATTATTTCAGAGTCCTTTTCAGCAACCAGTTCAAAACCACGATGCAATAAATAATTTATTAACTCTTGTTTGGGTACGGTTGTTATCCATTCCAGTTTATCAATGATCTCCATTTGCCTCCGGAAATCACCAGTTATTTCAATTTTTTCATTCTTAAAATGATCTGCAAATTTTTTGCTGAATGCTTCAACGAAATGTTCAACCTGGGCATATAAGCTTTTACCCACATTGTTTTCCTGAAACTGTATTTCTTCTAAAATGCCTTGTTGGGTTTTTTCGCCAAAACCTTTTTTTTCAGCTATACGCTTGTTCAGGCAGGCCTCTTTCAATTCGTCGATAGTACTAATGCGGAGTTCCTTCCATATCGTATGAATTTTCTTAGGCCCCAACCCTCTGATGTTCATCATTTCCAAAACGCCTTCAGGCGTTTGCGCAATCAGTTCCTTTAGTAATTGTAGTTCCCCGGTTTGTATTAGTTCGAGCACCTTTTGCCCTACACTTTCCCCTATACCCTTTATTTTAGAAATTTTTTCAGGTGAAATGGATGCAATCTGCTGAGGCAATTTTTCAATGGTGAAAGCTGCACCAGAATAGCTCTTACTTTTAAATGGATTTTCGCCATGGATATCCATTAGTTTAGAAAGTAATGACAATTGATCAGCTATTGCGTAATTATCCATATACAAAGGTTAATGAAGTATCTGAATGTAAAAATAACAAACGTGAAAAAAAAAGTCCCGGTTGCCCGGGACTTCTATAAGCTTTATTTGAATTTCCAAATTAAGAAGACTTCTTGGATGAAGAACTTCTCGAAGCAGTTTTCTTAGAAGCGGCTTTTTTAACTGCTGCTTTTTTTGCCGTAGCTTTTTTAGCGGCGGCTTTCTTTGGAGCGGCTTTTTTAACTGCGGCTTTCTTAACTGCTTTTTTAGCGGCAGCTTTTTTAGGAGCTGCTTTTTTTGCTGCAGCCTTCTTTACTGTTGCTTTTTT
>CBKWHA010000397.1:0-2785 GCA_966674115.1 uncultured Chitinophagaceae bacterium | reverse complement strand
AGCACCAGCTTTCTCCTGGAGGCTTCTACCAGTTTAGCCGTAAGATCATGCTGCAAGACAGCATCTTTTGCAGATTGAAGTGCCGTGATGTATTCTTTTTCGTCCGCTAACAATTCCTCACTATAAATGCTATACAGTGGCATTCCTTTCCGAATGGTCTGACCTGGATTTTTCACATACAACACATCCACCCGGCCTTTTAAGCGGGAGCTTATAACAGCACTGCTGGTTTCGTTCACCGCCGTAACGCCCAACATCGTAACCATTTCATCTATAACTCCACTTTGAACCGTATCAACAGAAACATTGGCTAACATTTGCTGGTGCTCATTCAGCATAACAATGGGTTTGGCGTCCATATCATGCTGCATAGTTGTATGGGAAGTATGCTCCTGCGCTTTTTGTTCACCGCAAGACCATAACAAAACCGCAACTGCCGCTATGTAAATAATATTTTTCATTGTTCAATGAGACTTTGACTGTCTAACAAATAACCTGCATTAGACGCTACTTCTTCCGAAGCAGAAAGACCTGCCGTCACTACGGCAATGTGTTTATCCAGTAGGCTTACCTGGATATCTTTTGCCTTGAAAATATTTTTCCCCGAAGGAGTCATGCCTGTTTTTACCCAGACAATTTTGCGTTTACCTAAACTGAAAACAGAAGCTGCCGGTATAATGCGCCGCCTGTTCAAAGGAACATCGACTACACCTTCGATCAGAGAATTGATTCTGAGCCTTCGGCCAGCATTAGGCAGATAGGTTCTTACCTGCATGAACTTCTGGCTGGCATTATCAAATGTAGGTTCAATAAAGGAAATCGTAGACCGTACAGGTAAACTGAGCAATTCACTTTTAACAACAACGTTCATTCCTGTGCGTAATAAAGGTTGGGTGCTTTCATCAAAAGAAAGCACACCCCACACGATGGCGAAATCATTGACATAAAATAACGTCTGATCTCGGTTTACATACATGCCTTCCCGCAATTGCATATTAGGCGTGGCACCACCGCTTACCATTCCGGAAGCTATATTACCACCTCTTGCATCAAATAAAGCATAGCCGCTGCCTCCACTATAAACAGATAATACATTATTGATATGACCGGTTATTTCCAATTGCCTGATTTGCCGTTCGGTCATACCAAGTAGCTTTAATTTTTCCTTTGATTTTACACGAAGTATTTCATCGCCTGGTGTTTGAACGTGGTGCAGGTATTCTGCAGCATAGGTATTGATCTCAGGAGTGTACAGATCTAGTATTTTCTGCCCCTTGTTCACGTATTGATAATTATATTTTACAAACAGCTTTTCAATCCGTCCACCTGTGCGTGCCGCAATCTTTTTGTTGCGCCGAACATCCCAGGTAATGTATCCATAACCTTTAATACGTATAATGGTATCGGTAATGCGAACTGGTACACTGTATTGATCCGACATCACCAATTCATTGGTAGCAGCTACAACAGAAAGCAGCGATGTATCAGTGGCATTGCCCCGACCCATGTCCATTCCCTCCATACTGTTCATGTCATGATCTTCTCCGTCGGTTACACTACCCTTGTTACCGTTGCAGGCAATCATAAGTATCATAGAACCCCAAAATAGAAGTGACAATAAAACGGATTTCATACACTATCTTTTTTCAATTTCAAACTCATATTGCGCTTCCAATTGCATAACCGTGCCCAGCTTATCCTGGTGCTCCAACTTCTTCATCAGAAGCATATCCCATGCATCAAGCAGCACAAACAGATTTCCTGTTGTTTGTTGGTATTGGACGAGAGACGTTTCGACATTTTTCCTCAATTCTGGTATGATAATTCTCTCATAGTTCTGGTATTGCTTTTTTTCAAAGCCAAGCATCACTAATCTCTCGGCTATCATTTGCCGGGCCATCAACTGCATCGTTTCCTTTTCCTTTTGCATGGCGCTGATTTCATAATCAAGCATCCTGATCTCAGATTTCCATCCGCGGGAAGTCCACGGAACGATGGGGATGGTGATACCACCCATGATACTCCAGGACTTAGGCATGCCCAACATTTGATTATGAGTAACACCAACCATAAAATCTGGCTTACGCATGGCAGCTCTTGCAACCTGATCTCTACGCATGCTTTGAATGGTACTGACAACGGCCTTGATGTCGTTGCGATTCAGATAAATTGAGCTGTCCAAAATTTGGGAGCCTGACAATTCGTAATGATTCAGCCTGACAACTGTATCAATCTGGAAAGGAATATTTACATCCTGGTTCATTAACGTATTCAAACCTATATTAGAAGCCTGAATGATAGCCAACAACATCTGTTGCATATTGGAAAGTTCTCCCATCTTCGATTTTGCTTTGTAGATCACACTAAGCTCGGACTGATTATATACATATTTTTCTTCTGCTACCTTAATGATGATATTCAGAAGTTCCTTGCTTTCTGCGATTATGGGTAACTTTCGTTCGGCTATTAGCCGCTGAATAAAAAACAATTTTGCCTCGGCACGTAAGGAGTTTTTTGTCCACTGTTGATTATTATGCTCAACCCTTGCTAACGAAGCATAATAATTTTTTTGAGCATTGAGCCGGGAGGGATTTGGAATGTTTTGTGTCAGCGAAAACATGATGCCGGCTTGATTCATAGGGGTTTCTTCCTTCCACATAGAGGTACGGTATGCAAAGTTGGAAGGGCTAACGCTGAACATCGGCGCCATCCAGGCAGTGGCACCAGCCACCCGCTGTTCAATTGCTTTGATCCGCTCATCGTATTGCTTTAGTGAGGGGTATGC
>CBKWHA010000396.1:0-2793 GCA_966674115.1 uncultured Chitinophagaceae bacterium | reverse complement strand
GTAACCAGCAACCACTTAAAAAATAATTACCAGTCCATAGACTCCGTATTGGTAAAAACCATTCAACGCATTGAAGACCTGCGCCACCGCAACGAAGATATTACCGGGGTACCCAGTGGTTTCGCAAGCCTGGACAAGGTAACTTATGGTTGGCAAAATACCGATTTGATCATCCTGGCTGCCCGTCCTGCCGTGGGTAAAACGGCTTTCGCGCTCAACCTGGCCCGTAATGCGGCCTTACACCCCACCAAACCTACACCGGTAGCCGTATTCTCGCTCGAGATGAGTGCCGGCCAGTTGGTACAACGTATCCTGTCGGCAGAAAGCGAGATCTGGCTGGAGAAAATTGCCCGGGGTAAAATGGAGGAGCACGAAATGAAGCAGTTGTATGCAAAGGGTATCCAGAGACTCGCCCAGGCGCCGATCTTTATAGACGATACGGCTGCTCTTAATATCTTTGAATTGAGGGCCAAGTGCCGGCGGTTGAAAAGCATTAATAATATCGGTTTCATCATTATCGACTACTTACAGCTAATGAGTGGAACCGGGGAACGCAACTCTAACCGTGAACAGGAGATCAGTACGATCTCGCGTAACCTGAAAGGTCTTGCCAAGGAATTGCAGGTACCCATTATTGCACTGTCACAGTTGAGCCGGGAAGTAGAAAAAAGAAAGGACGGCAATAAGATGCCGCAATTGAGTGACCTTCGCGAATCTGGTGCCATTGAGCAGGATGCCGACATGGTTTGCTTTATCTACCGGCCTGAATACTACGATATTACCAACAACGAAATGGGTGAAAGCAACCGGGGCGAAACCCACATCCGTATAGCTAAACACCGTAACGGTTCCCTGGAAACTATTGTACTGAGAGCGCGATTGGAGATCCAGCGTTTCTATGATGATTCAGCGGGCGATTTTGGTGGCAACCTGCCTTCAAACTTTAAACCGGTTCCGGACGAGGACGGTCCTCGTATGTATATACAAACAGGCAGTAAAATGAATGACCTGCAGGATGACGATGATCCGTTCTAAACTTCACATCAAATATTAGGTACGAGGTACGAGGTTAGAGGTACGAGGTAGGGGTATGGGTTACGAGGTACGAGGTAAAAAACCTTGATAGTGGCGGCTTTCATGGAATAGAAAACCAAACTAATACTTTAGATGAATTCAAAGCTGCAGTGAAATAAGCTAATACATAACATGGCCTTACCATTTTTCTACATTGCTGAACTAAATACAGGAAATCTTGTTTTGGATGAAGACACTTCGAAGCATATAACTCAGGTTTTGCGCATGAAAGTTGGGGAGCAATTGCTGCTTACAAATGGAAAAGGAATGAAGTCAACAGCAGAAATAACCAACGACCACAGGAAGAAGTGTGAAGTAAAAATAGTAACCACAGAAACAGAAGAACAGCTTTCTCCAAGAATTGTCATTGGTATTTCCCTGATCAAAAACACCTCCCGTTTTGAATGGTTCCTGGAAAAAGCTACCGAGATAGGTGTAAACGAGATCATTCCTTTGATTTGCGAAAGAACGGAAAAGGAAAAATTCCGGTACGAACGGTTGCAGCAAATATTAATTAGTGCCATGCTCCAATCGCAACAGTGCTGGCTGCCCGTTCTACATCAGCCAACATCATTTGAAGAAGTGGTGCAATCTAAATTGTCAAATCAGCTCAATCAGGAGTTCCAATATCAACAGAAGTTCATTGCCCACTGCCTGCCCGGACAAAAGCAGCAACTCTCATCGTTCATTAGGCATCACTCCTCTCTAATTCTCATTGGCCCCGAAGGTGATTTTAGCCCTAAAGAGATCAATACTGCCTTGCAACAAAATTTTCAGCCCGTAGCCCTGGGCAATACACGCTTACGCACAGAAACCGCTGGTATGGTCGCGGCTGCTTTATTGAGAAGTTTATAGTTTATGGTTTTTGGTTTGTTCAACAAGCTACGATAACAATAAACCAAAAACCATAAACTATAAACCTTAATGCGCCTGATCATCCGCCATCACTTTCTGCCTTTCAACAGGTCCATGCAATTCCACAGGTTTAACTATCCGTTTGCGCAGCCGCATGTTCAGCAGTTCTACACCAAATGAAAGGGCCATAGCGAAATAAACATAATTCTTCAAATGCAGTTGGTGCGCCTGTTCTGCATTCCAACCTTCCATCAATAATACAACTGCTACCAATACAAGGAAGGATAGTGCCAGCATCTTCAGGGTTGGATGCTTATGAATAAAGTCAGAAATTTTCTGGCTGAATAAAAACATAATCACCATTGCTATACAAACCGCAATGATCATAATCCAAAGATTTTTGGCAATACCTACGGCTGTAATCATACTGTCGAAGGAAAAGATCATATCAACAAGTATAATCTGGAAAATAGCAGCACCAAATGTGGAAGCTTTTTTCGTGGCATCGTTTTCTAAAGCAACTTCATCTCCCTCCAATTTGTGATGAATTTCTTTTACCGTTTTATATAATAAAAACATGCCACCACCTAACATAACAAGGCTTGCCAGGTCAAATCCCCTTCCAAAGAGCGAAAACAATGCTTTACCCTTTTGTTGTATCAACCAGCTAAGGCAGAATAACAAGATCACACGAACACCTATCCCTGTTACCATCCAGAGTCGCCTTGCATTCAATTGCTTGCTCTTGTGCAGACGCCCCATTATGATAGAAACAAAGATCACATTGTCAATGCCCAGTATCACTTCCAATATCGCCAATGTAAAAAGACTAATGATATTATCTATTGTAAATAAACCTTCCAT
>CBKWHA010000395.1:0-2809 GCA_966674115.1 uncultured Chitinophagaceae bacterium | reverse complement strand
TTATACAGATGTGGATCGTTTATTAAAATATAGCTACCTGGGAAACCTGACAAGTGAATGTTATTTACGTAATATTTTCTTCACCTGCCACGGTTAGCAAGATCAAGGATTCTTCAAGTGCCTGCAATTTATATGGGATACCTGCGTGTACGGCTGTCATCTGTCCTTTTTGCAGGGTAATTTTCTTTTCATTTATGGCGAGTTGTATGCTACCTTCCAACACTTGTGCTGTCCACAGATGCTCAGGACGAAGTGTCCGTATCTCTGCCGTTGGATGCATGGCTACCAACACTATTGTTAATTGAGCATCTTTAAAAACAGTGATAGCATTATGGTCGCGCTCCTGCCAGATTTTTTCATTTCTTATCTGTGCGATGAATTCGGGAAGGTCAATAGTAAGAAAAGGGGCATCAATGGCGCGTTCGCCTTCAGGGCGGTTAATCGTTTCGTCTTGTTTCCTGACATCCATGGCTGGTATTTACAACTTTAGGCTGCTAATAGTATGCCGGAATCAGGAACTTATTTTGTAGTGGTTTTTGATCATTTTTTCATAAGTAGGGGATGGGAGTATTCTTTTTAAAATGACAGACAATTTTTCAATTGGTTTGCCGATGCGGTAACATCTTTTTAAAGTTGGGGTATGTAGCAGTTTTTCGATCAGCTTTCCGAATTCGAGTGGGTCTAATCCTTTTTCAACACTTTCGTCAATCAGAGCATAAGTGGTATCAAAGCTTTTCTTATAAACGTTGCCTTTGGGCAGGTTGATTTTGATCCTGTTTTTATTGATATCCGTTTTAACGCCACCAGGCTGAACAACACAAGCCTGAATGCCAAAAGGAGCCAGTTCAATTCTTAATGCTTCTGTTATCCTGTCTACTGCCGCCTTACTGGCACTATATAGCCCCCTGTAAGGTAAGCCGGATTCTGATCCAATAGAACTAATGTTTATGATGGTTCCTGAATGTTGTGCCCGCATGTGGGGTAGGGCAGCTTGTGTAGTACGAATAATGCCAATAACATTAGTATCTAGCACTCTTTGTACTTCATCTATGGTAAGTGTTTCGATAGGACTTGCAATACCAAGGCCTGCGTTGTTGATCAGTACATCTATGCGACCTTGTTCCTGAACTATTTTTTGGAAGGCAGATTGAATACTATGATCATTGGTGACATCCATATTTAATGTATGGAAAGGCTTAGGTTGTTGTTCAATATTCCTGGACGTACCATATACAATATAACCTTTTCCAACCAGGTAATTGGCGATGCTTTCTCCCAAGCCGCTTGAGGCGCCGGTGATCAATACAACTTTGGACGTAGTATTTGGCTGCATTTCTTATAAAAGGATTTGGCTGCAAAGGAACGCAAATGGGGACAAAGGAGCAAAGGAAATTTGGGAGGGCGATTGAACTAATGTGACGATTATAGGCTTTGATTGGAAAGTTTATAAAAAGGCTTAGACGAGTGCCCTTTGAATACTGACATGGTACTAACTTACATGTATGAAGATCGCACGGATCAAAGAAACCTGTATTTACGTAACCGACCTGCACCAAACCAAGGCATTTTATTCTGACTTGCTTGGATTACCAGTTATTTCATTGGTAGAAAACCGGCATGTGTTTTTTAGGGCTGGCGAATCTGTATTACTTTGTTTTATTGCTGCACAAACATTACTGGAAGTGGAATTGCCTCCGCATGGTGCATCCGGCTGTATCCACTTTGCTTTTGAAGTAGAGAGAAGTGAATACGAAGCTGCCCTGAATAAGATTAAAGATGCGGGTATTGGTATTCTGCATCAACATATTTGGAAAGGTGGATTGCGTTCCTTTTATTTTCATGATCCGGATCAGAATTTAGTGGAAGTGATAGAAGACGGATTGTGGGATCATGGTTAGTACTGCGTGCTGCTGATTTCCTTTTTTAGTAAATTATTTTCCTGATTTTAAAAATGATTCAATTTATGCTTTCACATCTTTGAAGAAAGTATTTATTATGTGCACCTTTCATACGTGGTTTCATGATAACCTTATTGGTTATGTTGTAGAATGTAAGGAATGTCAAAAAATACAGGTTGGTTTTGGCAATATTATGGCAACATTCAGTGTGAAAAAGTTTGAAAGATTTCAAAGAGAAATCAATCTTATAGTTGATACACTAGTGCCTAGGGAAAATAAACATGCCAAAGATATTTTATTGCAAACACCTTATGCAGGTTTTACCATTATCTTATCGGAAGCAGAATTGACAGACTTGCATTATATGGTGGAGCAAGCTGATAATGATAGAAAAGCAGAGCAAATTATGAAATTGTTTGAAGCATAAGTTAAATATAGAGTTTATTTTGTCTACAACACCAACTGCTCATATAAATGTTGCAGGGTTTGGGCGGGATCGGTGCAGAGGCCGGGGTGGACTTTGGAGGTTTGGACTACCGTGCTGCGGGTAGCTGTCAGCCAGCGGAAGCGGGAGGCCGGGTCGAGTTGGCCTATGGGGCCGGCATCTTTGCCTGAGCAAATTCTTTCTATGGAGTGAAGGTATTGCTCTACCTCACTGATATCTAGGTTGGGGCAGAAGGCCTGAAGGCGTTCTTTGTTGATGTGGGACAGGCATTGCAGGAATTTGGGTTTCTTGCTGTACATGATGATCCCTACGTTGATGAATTCTTCCCGTTCTACCCGAGGCACAACGCGGATCACTGCGTATTCAAATAAGTGCTTTTCTTGCATGTTGTGCTTCTTTTACAAAAATTTCAGTAGTTGATAACCGGTTCAATAAAAATTGTTTATAAATCTTGCGCGCTTCTTCC
>CBKWHA010000394.1:0-2821 GCA_966674115.1 uncultured Chitinophagaceae bacterium | reverse complement strand
CATTACCTTAGTGCCGAGTGCTCCTTTAAAATTAAGCACCAGTTATGTATTTACAGTTACCAGCGGCGTTAAGGATTTATCAGGCGCGTCGTTTATTCCTTTCTCAAGTACATTCATAACGACTTCAACTCCTATACCTCAGCTTAGTATCAAATTCGATAAGGTGCAACTATCCAATACGTCCGGACGGCATTCGAGCCTTACCATCGGGCCGGATGGAAAGTTATATGCCTTGGCCATTGATGGTCTGATCAAGCGTTTCCCTATCAATTCTAATGGTACGCTTGGCACGCCACAACTGATCTACTCTTTACAGGATGCTTATGGTACCAGGAAACAAAGATTGGCTATCGGCTTTGCTTTTGATCCCTCTTCTACAGCCACTAACCTGATTGCCTGGGTAACTCATAGTTCATACGTTTTCTTAAACGCCCCTGATTGGGATGGGAAGTTGACAAGGTTAAGCGGTAGCAGCTTACAGAATGTTCAGGATGTATTGATTAATCTGCCCCGTTCAACCAAAGATCACCTGACCAACAGTATTGCTTTTGGGCCTGATGGAGCATTGTATTTTACCCAAGGCTCTAACAGCGCAATGGGTAAGGCGGATCAGACCTGGGGTTATAGGGAAGAACACCTGCTTTCAGCTGCAGTGTTACGACTTGATAAATCCAAGTTAGGTACGCAACCATTAAATGTAAAAACAGCAGAAGGTGGAGGTACGTATAACCCTTACTCCACCAGTGCTCCTTTAACTATTTATGCATCAGGTGTCAGAAATGCTTATGATCTGGTATGGCACAGCAATGGCGAATTGTACGTTCCTACCAATGGTTCTGCTGCCGGTGGCAATACACCATCATCGGTCAATGGAACACTTAGGCCGGATGGTACTACTTACAATGGACCTTATGTACCCGCTTTAACCAATGTGCAGCAAACCATGAATGATTATTTGTTCAGGGTTAAAAAGGGCGGTTATTACGGACATCCCAATCCTAAGAGAGGAGAGTATGTGCTCAATGGAGGCAACCCCACTTCTGGAGTAGATATGGCCCAGGTGGATGCTTATCCTGCAGGTATCAAACCCGATATAAACTGGAGAGGGTATGCTTTTGACTTCCAGGCCAACAAATCACCCAATGGTGTTATTGAATACAAAAGCAACACATTCAGTGGAGCCTTGAAAGGAAAACTGTTGGTTGTTCGCTACAGCCAAAACGATGACATTATCATGCTCACTCCAGGGGGGACTTACAAAGACATTATCGATTACAAAGAAGGTTCATCCATTCAGGGCTTTACGGGCTATGTAGATCCATTGGATCTTGTAGAGGATGTCAGAAATGGAAATATCTATGTTTCTGAATATGGAGGTACTTACGGCAAGATCACATTATTGAAACCAAGTATAACTACTTCAGCTTCTGAGTTGATAACAATGAGTGCAGAAAACGAAAAAATAAGCAGTATTACTGGCATGGAGCAGTCTGTATCTGGAGCATACTTGAAACAGAATGTGCCGAATCCATTTAATGACAATACGATCATTCGTTTTTATGTTCCCGCCAACAGTGTGACAGCTAAATTGGTCATCTCAGATATGAGAGGAGATGTTCAACGGAGTATTGTGCTGAACAGCATGGACAATCAGATCACATTGAATGCAAATGATTTTTCTTCCGGTATTTATATCTATACCTTATGGGTAGATGGGAAACAGGTTGACAGCAAACGGCTGGTTGTTGTTAGGTAAGGACTTGCGCTTTTTATTTTCTTTAGAGAGGAAAAAGGGGAGCAATATTGCGGCTTTTATAGTATTTTCTTTCTACTCGAAAGAATTTGTATTATCATATTTTTTTGCTGCCATATCATTATGGCTTTTAACTAACCGGGCAAGGTTTCTACTTTGTCCTTTAAGGTATTTACTGTAAGAATGTACTTGCGTTCGTGCTATTCACGCTATGAAGTCTTTTCTATATAAAACATATCAATTTCTCCTTTATTCTTTGCCTGTATTTTTCCTCTGTGAACACATTTGAATTTGTCTTTTACTAATTCATAAGTACTGCCGCTAATGTTTATCTTTCCGGCTTCTGAATGTTGTTCCATGCGCGCAGCAACATTCACAGTATCACCCCAGATATCGTAAGCATATTTTTTTACGCCTACTATTCCGGCAACTACAGGTCCTGTGTGAATTCCAATGCGTATTTCAAATGGAATTTCACCCTTCGATTCCTTTTCTTTTTTACGCTCCAGCATAAAGTTGCGTATTTCAAGGGCTGCACTTACCATATCGGTGGCATGTGTGAAACTGGAAACAGGCAGTCCGCTTGCACAGAGGTAAGCATCGCCGATGGTTTTAATTTTCTCGATCCTGTATTTCTGCAGAATTTTGTCAAAGGCGCTGAAACAATAATCCAGTTCAGCCACCAATAATTCCGCGCTTATATTTTGACTTACACTGGTAAAATCTTTAAAATCCGTGAACATAACCGTTACCATGCTGAAGGTTTTTGGCATGGAACGCCCGTTCTGTTTTATTTCATTCGCCACTTCATCCGGAAGGATATTGAGCAGCAGTTCATCGCTTCGCTTTTTCTCCCTTTTTATTTTGTTGCGCTGGCCCAGGAACAACAATGCAAAGATCAGAACAACGGCAAAGCCACCTACAAAGCCATTTCGCACCTGCTTTTGTCTCTGCAGCTCTTTTTTTGTCATGGCCTGCTCTGCTCTTGACTGAGTTTCTCTTTTATCAAACTCGTACTGCATTTTCTGCTGTACTATTTTCTCAGTGTTTTCTTTGTTGGCAATACTA
>CBKWHA010000393.1:0-2841 GCA_966674115.1 uncultured Chitinophagaceae bacterium | reverse complement strand
TCATGACACCAGATGATCCTCAACAAACTTATGGTTTCACTTCATGATTTTATTATGATAATTACTCAATTCATTCACCCTCCAAACCTTTTTCCCAAAAGCTGTGCATTCACTGCTACAATAATAGTGCTCAAACTCATCAACACCGCTCCCATTGCCGGACTAAGTAAAAAAGGATAAAGCACTCCGGCTGCTAATGGAATAGCAAATACGTTGTACCCAACGGCCCAGGCAAGATTCTGTATCATCTTGCGGTAAGTGGCCTTACCAAAAGCAATCATATTGACAACATCTTTCGGATCACTGTTGACCAGGATAATATCAGCCGTTTCCGCAGCCACATCTGTTCCCGACCCTACTGCTATGCCAACATCAGCTTGTGCCAGGGCAGGCGCATCATTCACACCATCACCAGTCATGGCCACAACTTCACCCTTATTTTGGAATTCTTTTAGTTTATCCTGCTTTTGGTGCGGAAGCACACCCGCCAGGTACCCATCCATACTTAATTTCCTGGCGACGGCACCGGCAATTTGCTCATTATCACCAGTAAGCAAAAATGACTTGATGCGCATGTCTTTTAACTGTTGTACGGCCTCTTCTGAGGTCTCCCTGATAGCATCCGCCAAAGTAATTATACCTGCCGGCTCATCATTGATCAATAAAAAGGAGACCGTTTCAGTTTGCTGGTCTATTGATGCAGGTATAGAAGGTAGTGGTCTATTGTTTTGCATGAAATAATTAGGTCCTACAGATTCTATAAACCTTCCATTAACAGTTCCACGCACACCTACACCTTGCGTATATTTGAAGTCCTCTACCTGCCACAATTGTAAACCTTTTTCTTTCAGCTTTCTCAATATACCATTTGCTATATGGTGTTCCGAGTGCTGCTGTACGGAAGCAGCATATTGCAGTATATCATCTTCACTGTATTGGCTGTTTAATGGAATGATTTGCTGTACTTCATGCGCACCCATAGTAAGTGTGCCCGTTTTATCAAAAATGATTATAGTCAACTTCCTTGAATTTTCAAAAGCGGTGCGGTTCCGGATCAATAAGCCATGCGTTGCAGACAGGCTAGTGGACAAAGCCACGACCAAAGGAATCGCTACGCCTAATGCATGCGGACAAGCCGTTACCATAACAGTCACCATCCTTTCGAGCGCAAACGACAAATCGCGTTCAGTACCGATCCAATAAATAAACGTGGCCACCCCAATGGTAATAGCGATAATGGTCAGCCATTTGGCTACTTTATCTGCAAGGTTTTGCGTTTTTGACTTGGCACTTTGTGCCGACTGTACCATGTTGATCACTTTATTCAGGTAACTGTCTGCTCCAACGCCGGTAACTCTTACTTTTAAAGAACCATCTCCATTAATAGAACCTCCAATAACTTTTGCTTCCTTCTCTTTTTTAACCGGTATACTTTCACCTGTAAGCATGCTTTCATTTACAAATGAATTCCCTTCTATTACAATACCATCGGCAGGAACCTTCTCTCCCGGCTTAATGAGCACGATATCTTGGTTCTTTAGATCTTTCAACGTTATGTCAACAACACCAGCTTCCCTTTCTACATGAACATTGGAAGGCAGTAAGGCTACCAAACTCTCCAATGCCCTTGAGGCCGCCATTTGAGAACGCATTTCTAGCCAGTGCCCCAGTAACATAATATCGATCAGAGTAGCCAGTTCCCAAAAGAAATCCATACCCCGCAGGCCAAATATGACTGCGGCACTGTAGATATAAGCAACACTGATGGCCAAAGCTACCAGTGTCATCATGCCAGTGGCTCTATCTCTAATTTCTGAAATCATTCCTTTCAGAAAGGGCATACCGCCATAGAAGTAAATAAAACTACCTAAAGCCAGCAAGACATATTTGTCTCCGGCAAATCTTATTTCAAACCTTAACCATTGCTGTATCATGTGCGATAAAAGCAGGACAGGAATGGTAACAACAAGACAAATCCAGAATCTCTTTAAAAAGTCCTCTGTATGGTGTCCGGCATGCTTATCGTGTACATGGCTATCAGGATGATCTTTTGATGGTGTTGTACCATGGTGTGCATGGGCTTCATGACTAGAATCCTGTTGAGAAGTCATTTTATTCTCAGGATGGTGGCGGGTATGATTTTGGTGGTGATGATGAGAATGCTCTTCTTTCATAAAACTCCTTTTAAAAAATGAGCTATTTGATTGCCGCAATTTTGACAATTATTTTTTTCTCCCTTGTTTATGCCATCTATAAAACAAAGAGAAACATCCGTTTTAAACAAATAACAGCAGCTATCGTAGCCACCGTGCTACTACTGTTCCTGTTATATACCTGTCAAACAGATAATTACTTCTAATTTACATGACTTTCTTCTTTAGTGTCTTTGTTTTGATCATTATTATACACACCTTGCCCATCAAAAAAACCGGTCTGGGTTACATAATACTTACGCTTTAACAGTTTTAAGCCTGCTCATGACTGTTTGTTTGAACAGATGTTTCCTTATCTCTTTCAAGAACAGCTTTCCGTTCCTCATATTCTTCTTTTGTGATTTCACCTTTTGCAAATCGCATTTGCAAAATTTCCAGAGCACTTTGTTTTTTACGTCTTTTACTGGATGCAGGTTTAAACCAAGCAAAAAAGGCAATGATCAGGATTACCCAGAAAAGCCACCAAAAGAGATGCATGCCCCACATATGATACTCAGGATGATACATTGCTGTTTATTTTTAATGAAGTAATTTATTTTGATATCAAACGATACTACATTTTCATGCCACCCATGCCGCCAGCACCTTTTTGCAGAATATTTTCACTGTTGACCAGGTATCCACCCGT
>CBKWHA010000392.1:0-2859 GCA_966674115.1 uncultured Chitinophagaceae bacterium | reverse complement strand
GGTACCAGAGTGAGCCGGGAAGGGGAACAACATTTTATGTACAGCTCCTGAAAGGCAAAGACCACTTTGGTGAGCAGACTATTTTAGAAGAAGTGACAGGAAGTACAGAGATCATCAAAGAATTAGTGGTTGATGAGGAGGTAGTCATTGAAAAAAAGATAGCTAAGGATGGAAAGGCAGAACTGGAAGCTTTGATCCGTGAAAATAAATCGCTGTTGGTAGTTGATGACGATGAACAGATCCGCCAATACATAGCTAAGATCTTCGACCAGTTTACTGTTTACCAGGCTGTTAATGGCGAGGAGGGTTTACAACTGGCCAGTCAGTATATACCAGATATAATTATTAGCGATGTGAATATGCAGGGTATGAGTGGGATCGATTTATGCAAAACTCTTAAAGAAGATCCTGCTTTGAATCATATTCCTGTTATATTGTTAACCGGCAGCTCTTCGGCAGAAACCAAACTGCAGGGGGTAGAAGGGGGCGCAGATGATTATATCACCAAACCTTTTGAAAAGGAGTTACTGGTTGCCCGGGTGGTCAACTTGTTGAAAAACATGAACAACCTTCAGAAATATTTTTATAATGAGGTGACCCTACAAAAAAACCCATTAAAAATTTCTACGGAGTATAAAGAATTTTTAGAAAGATGTATTTCCATTGTTGAACGGCATATAGATGATGAAAATTTCAATGTTAAAATATTGGCTTCCGAATTAGGGATCAGCCATTCCAATTTATATAAAAAGGTAAAATCCATATCCGGTCAGTCGGTCAACGGTTTTATTCGGTTTATCCGGCTGCGGAGGGCTGCTGAACTGCTAATCAATACCAATTCTAATGTTAATGAGGCGGCTGCTGAAGTTGGATTCAACGATACAAGATACTTCAGGCAACAATTTTCTTTATTATTTGGCATGAATCCTTCGGATTATATTAAAAAATACAGAAAGGTATTTGGAAAATCTTTCACATTAAATGAGGATGGATACAAACCAGAAAATTGATAGAACATACTAAGACTTGATGATTTATAGGCCTCATTAGGGTAAAAAAGCAATGATATAGGGGGTAAAATGAGTGCTTTTTACGAATTTATGTATGTTTTTATGAGAATCTCCCGCTCAGCAAAGTTGTTTTCCCTCTCTTTCTTTGCCTTAGGAACTAATAACAACCTTGCTGTATGACTTATTTACAATCATCTGATCTATTCCTGGCACTTACCCATTTGCTGTCAAAAGTTGTTTATAGCAGTTCCATTATTAATAAAATCAGTAAGTCACTTTTTATCATTAAATAAATATTGTCATGAAAATTCGATTGCTTCGATGGAAGTATTCTTCCTTGCAAGTTGGTTGCTCTGGCAACAAAAGGAAGAATTACAGGCTTCTCCTCTTGGTTCTTTTTTCTTTGTTTTCTTCTGTCTTATTTGCCCAGCAACGGGTTACACTAGCAGAAGCTTATCTAAGAATGGATAAGCCGGCACAGACAGAACAACAGGCCCAGACTATCATTAATAGTGGTAAATTCAGCCTGACTACTGCCCGTTTTGGCGTAAGAGCTAACCAGCCTGGTGATCCTTTTTCTGATATGTTTATTTACGGGAACCAAAGAAGGAGCCAGGGTAATAATGAAGTGATCTGGACCTTTGAGATGGAGCATCCGGCAAACGTAATAGGTGGAATTACCAACAATCCGCAACATCGCAGGGTTTGGGTAGCTGCCTATTACCAGGTTCAGGGTATGAAACTGACAGATACCACAGGTGGCAGGGGACTTGCACGTTTGCGTTTGAATAATTTTGTTAATTACGGCTTGTACGAGTCAAACGACATGCGAAATTCCCATTACAACTTTAGAAGGCAATATTGGTATAATGATCCCTCTAAGCCAGATTTACTAGGAAAGCCTGTACCTTATTCCGGGTTTGATACTCTTTACAGGATCAATCCGCACACTACTAAGTGGTATCAGTTTGACCCTAAAGATGAATTTGGTTTTGCTATGATCAAGGATATCATTTTGATGCGATTGGGTTAAACTTACTTATTGCTGGCAGAAGCGCAGTTTAAACAAGGCAAATTAGCCGAAGCGGCTACCACCCTGAATACATTAAGAGCAAGGTCTAATGCTTCTCAAATTACCGCATCACAGGTTACATTGGACTTTATTCTGGATGAAAGGATCAGAGAACTGGTAGGAGAGGAAAACCGTAGAATGACCCTGATGCGTACTGGACAATTAGTAGAACGTGCAACACGTTATAATTCAACCAGCCCGATCAATCAGCTTTCAGGTTTGCAGGAATTTCATGAATTACTGCCCATTCCGCAAAATGAAATTGATTTGAATAAAGACGCAGTTCTGGAACAAAATCCCAGGTATTAATCAATAAGGAAGGTTATCCTGAAAAACAATTGTATATAGAGGGCAACTGGCTAATGATGCTGGTTGCCCTTTTATAAAGCAGTTCCGAACAAACATGAAATTGGAAGGAACACCTGAATAGTAAAAGCAAGTTTGGTGATCATGAATAAAAGCAAACGTTTCTTAAACATCCTCTTAGTAATTACTGCATTGTTCACGGCTTGCAGTACCCTGCATAAAGGACTTTCTAAAAACAATTCATTAACGGAAACTTCAAAGGTTGAAGTACTTTCCATTATCAACAAGGTAAACAACTACTGGCAAAGCAATCATCTGCCTACCGAAAGAGCTTTCTGGGATGTAGCTGCTTACCATACCGGTAATATGGAGGCTTATTTTCTAACCAAAAATGAGGACTTTAGAAAGTATTCAGAGGCCTGGGCAGAGCATAACCAGTGGAAGGGTGCTAAGTCCGGCAACAAAGCGGAA
>CBKWHA010000391.1:0-2875 GCA_966674115.1 uncultured Chitinophagaceae bacterium | reverse complement strand
GTTAGTATGGTTTCGATATATATTAATTATTGGCATGTTGTGGCTATTCACACTCCTGGCTGGAGCACAACCATCCGTTTTACGTTCGGCAGTTATGTTTAGCTGCATAGCGCTGGGAGAAGTGATCACCAGACGTGCCTCTATTTACAATACTTTGGCAGCTTCAGCTTTTCTTTTGCTGTGCATTCATCCTTACTGGTTGTGGGATGTTGGTTTTCAGCTTTCTTATGCTGCGGTATTGAGTTTAGTTATTTTCTTTCATCCTATTTATAATTGGTTTTACTTTCCCAACAAATCTTTAGATTGGGTCTGGAAGCTGATTACAGCAACCATTTCTGCACAGATCCTTACTACGCCTATTTCGCTATTTCATTTTCACCAGTTTCCACTGCTTTTTATTTTTACGAACCTCGTGACCGTACCGCTGTCGAGTATCATATTAATAGGCGAGCTCATTTTATGTGCATTTTCTTTTGCTCCACCCATTGCTTCTGCTCTTGGTATGGCATTAACATTCAGCATCAGGTTTATGAATGATTACATAGAACGTTATGATGCGGTTTCGTTTGCGGTGTGGGGTGGTCTCTCTATTTCGATTTACCAGACCATTCTTTTGTTCCTTTTTACAACCTGTGTTGCTTACTGGCTGCTGGAGCAAAGAAAAAGGGCATTGATGATTGGGCTTGCTTGCCTGTTTGTATTTTTCCTGCTTCGAAGTTTATCTTTTATAGAAGCTAATGACCAACGAAAGTTGATTGTTTATAACACACCGCGCTACCAGGCTATTGATTTTATCGATGGCAGGAAGTTTTATTTTGCAGGAGATGCCGCTTTGTGGCAGGATAAGCTCCTATACAACTTTCATTTGAAGCCTTCAAGAGTGCTGCACCGGGTGCAAACGATTAAGGAAGTACCACCTTCTGTTAAAAGCTTTGATTTTAACGGGAAAAAAATAGGCATCATTGATAGCAGTTTTTCTTTTCAAGAGGCCACTCCCAGGCCGACTGTGGATGTTATGGTGCTTTCGAGGAATCCACGCATATACATAAAGGATATTTATAAAGCCTTTACTGTAAGGCAGATAGTCATTGATGGATCTGTACCGGCATGGAAAGCAAGGCTATGGAAGAGGGATTGTGCATCTCTGGGACTGCCGTGCCATAATGTGGCGGAAAAAGGCGCTTTTGTGATGAACTTGCGGTAGATTACCTTTGCGCGCTATTACACTTTCGTTTATGAATAAGAAAATCAATTCTGCGCTTATCTCTGTTTTTTATAAAGACGGCCTGGAGCCTGTTGTGCAACAATTGAAGCAACAGGGCGCTACAATTTATTCAACCGGTGGTACCCAACAATTCATTGAAAAACTGGGTATTGATGTTGTTCCGGTAGAAAATCTGACTACCTATCCTTCTATTTTGGGCGGAAGGGTAAAGACACTGCACCCGGCTGTATTTGGTGGTATCCTGGGCCGCAGGAGCAATGAAACAGACCTGCAGGAGATGAAGCAATTTAATATTCCTGAAATGGACCTGGTGATCGTAGACTTGTATCCTTTCCAGGAAACAGTAGCGCAAACCAATGAAGAAAAGGCTATTATTGAAAAGATCGATATCGGCGGACCATCGATGATCCGGGCTGCTGCCAAGAATTTCAGTGATGTTACAGTGATCGCATCTAAAGATGATTACAGCAAGCTTGTTGAGCTGCTGCAACAACAAAATGGTGAAGTGACCCTGGAGCAACGCCGTGCTTTTGCGGCAAAAGCTTTCAATATTGTTGCTGATTACGATATTGCTATTAATAATTACTTCAACCCTGATGCGCCATTAACTGTGATTGGCAATGGTCAACAGACAGTATTGCGTTATGGCGAGAACCCTCACCAGAAAGCTATTTTCTACGGCAATCTGAATGAGTGTTTTGAGCAATTGCATGGAAAAGAGATCTCTTACAACAACCTGGTGGATATTGATGCGGCGATTGAGTTAATTAAGGAATTTAGCCCAGCCCAGCCCCTAAAGGGGAGCGCCAGCGCACAGAACGGAGGTGTTGTTTTTGGGATTATTAAGCATACGAATGTGTGTGGGATTGCGAGCAGGAATACAATAGCTGAGGCATGGAAGGATGCGCTGGCAGGTGATCCGGAAAGTGCATTTGGTGGTGTATTGGTGTGCAATGCGGAAGTTGACCTGGCTACGGCTGAAGCCATCAATGAGATCTTCTTTGAGGTTTTGATTGCCCCTTCATTTAGTGCGGAGGCTTTTGAAAAGCTGAAGACCAAGAAAAACAGGATCCTGCTCCAGTTGAAGAATACGAACACTACTCCTAATATATATAAGAATGTAGTGAACGGCACTTTGCAACAAGGAAAGGACACGGGTAACTACGAGAAGTGGGAAGAAGTTGGCGGCCGCCAAGCCACTGAGGCAGAAAAAGAAGACCTGGTATTTGCCAACCTGGTTTGCAAACACTTGAAGTCCAATGCCATTGCCCTGGTAAAAAACAAACAATTGGTAGGAAAAGGCTGCGGACAAACCAGCCGGATCGATGCATTACGTCATGCCGTTGAAAAGGCTAAGCAGTTCAACTTCGATCTGAATGGTGCCGTTATGGCATCTGATGCCTTTTTCCCCTTCAACGACTGTGTACAACTTGGACATGAAGCTGGTATTACAGCTTTCATTCAGCCTGGCGGCTCTATCCGCGATAAAGATAGCATCGACTATTGCAAGGAAGCCAACCTGGCATTGGTGATGACGGGGATGAGGCATTTCAGGCATTAAAAGTTTATGGTTTATCGTTTTTAGTTTATAGTTTTCGTAAATATTTTTTGTGAGCAACAATAAACCATGAACTAAAAACGATAAACATT
>CBKWHA010000390.1:0-2884 GCA_966674115.1 uncultured Chitinophagaceae bacterium | reverse complement strand
ATCACGTAGGCACAGCAGTGACCCTGGCTGGCTGGGTGCAAACCGTAAGAAAGTTTGGCTCTATCACTTTTGTGGACCTTCGCGACCGTTACGGTATTACGCAGTTATTGTTTGGCGAGCAATTGAATGCTCAGTTAGACGAGTCGCCGCTAGGCCGTGAATTTGTGATCCAGATTTCCGGCACCGTGACCGAACGCAGCAATAAGAACCTCAATATCCCTACCGGCGATATTGAGATCACAGTTGAATCTTTCAAGATCCTCAACAAATCTGCCGTACCGCCCTTCACCATCCAGGACGACACCGATGGCGGCGACGACCTGCGCATGAAATACCGCTATCTCGATCTCCGCCGCAACGCAGTAAAGAAAAACCTGGAGCTCCGCTATGTTGTTAACCGCGCCACGCGCGATTACCTGCATAAGCAAGGATTCATGGATATTGAAACTCCATTTTTGATCAAATCCACTCCTGAAGGTGCCCGCGACTTCGTGGTTCCTTCCCGCATGAACGAAGGCCAGTTCTATGCCTTGCCTCAGTCACCCCAAACCTTCAAGCAATTGCTGATGGTAAGCGGCTACGACCGTTACTACCAGATCGTAAAATGCTTCCGCGACGAGGACCTCCGTGCCGACCGTCAGCCGGAGTTTACACAGATAGACTGCGAAATGGCTTTCGTGGAACAGGAAGATATTTTGAACATGTTTGAAGGACTGATCAAATACATTTTCAAAGCCGTTAAAGACATCGACTATACCGAATCCGTTGAACGCATGACCTGGGAAGATGCCATGTGGCATTACGGCATTGACAAACCAGACATCCGTTTCGGCATGAAGGTGGCCAACCTCAAAGTACCATCAACGGTGTATATTGCAAAACAGGAACAACTTAAAAATACTTCACCTTTTGCTGCAGGCCCTACTGGCTTCGGTGTCTTCGACAATGCCGAAACAGTAGTAGCTATTGCCATTCCCGGTGCGTCAGAATACACCCGCAAACAAATCGACGAACTGACCGACTGGGTTAAACGTCCTCAAATTGGCATGCAGGGTTTGGTGAACATTCGTTATAATGCCGATGGTTCTCTAAAGAGCAGCGTAGACAAGTTCTTTTCTCCCGAACAATTAAAAGCAATAGCAGAGTACACAAATGCTAAACCAGGAGACTTGGTACTGATCCTCGCTGGTGCAGAAGAAAGAACACGTAAGGCTATATCAGAATTGCGCCTTGAACTGGGCGAGCGCTTAGGATTCCGTAAGAAAGATGAGTTCAAACTTTTGTGGGTGCTCGACTTCCCGTTGTTTGAATACGACGAAGAAGGCAACCGCTGGGTGGCCCGTCACCATCCATTCACTTCGCCCAAGCCTTCGCAAATAGGAGAAATGATCAGCAACAGCCCTGTAATTGAAAATGCAGCTGAATATTTAAAACATCCTTATGCCAACATTAAAGCCAATGCCTATGATATGGTATTGAATGGCAACGAGATCGGTGGTGGCTCCATCCGTATCTTCCAGCGCGAGCTGCAGGAAAAGATGTTTGCAGCCCTTGGTATGAGCGAAGAAGAAGCCCAACACAAATTCGGCTTCTTATTAGGCGCTTTCGAATACGGAGCTCCCCCACACGGCGGTATTGCCTTCGGCTTCGACCGCCTCTGTGCCATCCTCGGTGGCAGCGAAAGCATCCGCGACTTTATTGCCTTCCCCAAAAACAACAGCGGCCGCGATGTCATGCTCGATGCACCGAGCACCATCGACGATAAACAGTTAGAAGAGCTAAATATCCAACTGGCGATCAATGTAAAATAGGCCAGCCGCAAATCGGGACAATTATTAAGATTAGAACATATATAGCCTGCTGAAGAATTTTCAGCGGGCTTTTTCATTTATTCCCCTTCCACCCTATCCCACTCCACCCATCACTCTTTACTACCATCCTACCTACCTAACTCCTTATTAATTAACAAATTATAGCATTATTTTAAGTTTCTGTTGATTCTTTACGGCACAGGTCTTGCACAGCTTATATATTATTATGAAAGCCCTTTTCCACCTCCTATTTGCCATGATTTTATATACATCTTGCCAGGAAAATACCAAGGCCCAAGAGCCAGTTTTCAATACATCTATTGCTGAAACTAAACTCAACGTTCCCTATGGGCAGGATACAGCCCAGCGCATGGATATTTATTTACCTGCAGGCCGTTCTGCCGACTCCACTAAGTCGATAGTGCTCATTCACGGTGGTGGCTGGGCTTATGGCAGCAAGTCCGACTTTGCCACTTATATAGATACACTGAAAAAGCGCTTGCCTAATTATGCCATTTTCAACCTGGAATACCGTCTGGCATCGGAAAAAACCATCTTCCCTACCCAGGAGCAGGACATCAAGGCTGCCTTAGACTTCATTGTGCAGCATTCTGGAAAATACGGTATCGATACGAATCGTATGGTGCTATTGGGAGCCTCTGCTGGAGCACACCTGGCATTATTACAGGCATACAAATACAATAGTCCCAAGATTAAAGCGGTCATTGATTTCTTTGGTCCAACCGACCTCACTGCCATGTACAACAAACCGTGGCACAATATGATTCCTTTTGTACTGCAAACACTTACAGGCACCACACCTACTGCAAACAAGCAGGTCTATCAGCAGTCGAGCCCTGCCCATTTTGTAACACCGCAATCAGCCCCCACCCTGATCCTTCACGGTGGCAACGACCAGGTGGTTAATGTATCGCAGTCACAATTATTGAAAGATAAACTCCAGAAAGCCGGGGTGCAGCATGAATTAGTCATTTATCCTAAAGAACGGCATGGCTGGCATGGGCCCAACCTCAGTAATTCGTTCGACAGGATTTTAGCCTTCCTGGAGAAAA
>CBKWHA010000389.1:0-2885 GCA_966674115.1 uncultured Chitinophagaceae bacterium | reverse complement strand
ACTGACTTTATTCTATAAAGGAGAACAAACCCTGGAAGAAATAGCCAAAATATTAGGGATTGAAGCCAATGCAGTGAAAGTGCGGCTACACCGGGCACGGACAAGACTGAAAGAGAAAATGCAGCAGCATTTTGCTGCTGAAGTGCGTGATATTTATTAACCCGGGGTTACAAAAAAGGACCTGGGACTTTGTTTAACAGAATCAAACCTTAGGGTATGACCAACAATAATTTTTCTGCCGGCTCCCCGTTGGGAGATGAAAATATGGAAGCCCATATATGGGATTATATAGACGGCGCCAGCAGTGCGGAAGAAAAAACGGCAATAGAAAAGCTGATTGAAGAAAACAGTGTATGGCGAGCCAAATATGCGGAGCTGCTGGAGTTGCACCAGATGGTTCAGAACAGTGAGCTGGAAGAACCTTCATTGCGCTTTACCCGGAATGTAATGGATGAAATTGCCAAAATGCATATTGCCCCGGCTGCTAAAACTTACATCAACAAGAAAGTAATCTGGGGCCTGGCCTGTTTTTTCTTTACAATGATCTTTATCTTTTTGGTTTATGGATTGGCGCAAATTGACTGGAGCACAGGCAGCAGCAACCCATACAATAGATTTGACTTTGCAGAAATAGATTATAGCAAGATGTTCAGCAATACGTATATGAACATTTTTATGATGCTCAATATTGTTTTTGGCTTGATGCTGCTGGACAAATACCTGGCGAATAAAAGAAACAAAGCGGCCAAAGCACCCTGATGATTTACTCGTTATAGTCCGGTAAGCCTCTTGTTTTTTACAAGAGGCTTTTTGTTGCAAGATGTTAGAAGATCAAACTTCAAGCGTTCAACTAATACACAGTGCACGGGCTAACAAGTGTTCTGATAAAAACCTGACTTTTGCATTTCCCGGCAGTGGTAATTCTTAACCAATAAGACGAAAATGCAAAAAACACTGGTAGACTCATTCGAGAAAATCCCCTGTATTATTTTTCCTGATTTAAAAAGCGGCTCCTATTACATCGCACAGATCATTGCGGAAACTATCAGGGACAAACAGAAAAAAGGCGAAAGCTGTGTACTTGGCCTAGCAACAGGATCTACACCTAAAACATTATATGCCGAGTTGGTGCGCATGCACCAAATGGAGGGACTTAGCTTCGGGAATGTCATCACCTTTAACCTGGATGAATACTACCCTATTGAAAAAGACGTGATGCAGAGTTACAGCAATTACATGCACCACTTGCTCTTTAACCACATAGATATCGATCCCGCAAATATTCATATACCTGATGGCTCATTACCGAAAGAACTGATTAAAGAACATTGCGCCCGGTACGAACAAATGATTGAAGAAGCTGGCGGAATAGATTTGCAAATCCTGGGTATGGGCAACAACGGGCATATTGGTTTCAACGAGCCAGGTTCTTCTATTTACTCCAAAACAAGATTGATCAATCTGGAGAACTCTACCCGCCTGGCTAACGCATACGAATTTGCCAATCTTGCACAAGTGCCAAGGCTGGCGGTTACAATGGGCATCAGCACTATTCTGAAAGCAAAGCGAATTATCCTGATGGCATGGGGGCCCGCCAAAGCGCCTGTTGTAAAAAAGGCTACCGAAGACCATATGACAGAACAGGTTCCTGCAAGCCTGTTGCAGCAGCATCATGATTGCCAGTTTGTGCTGGATGAAGCAGCAGCATCTGAACTCACCCGCTTTAAACGTCCCTGGCTGGCTGGCGATATTGAGTGGACACCGAAAATGATTAAGAAAGCGGTAGTGAATATGGCGTTGAAAACAGGAAAGCCTGTTCTTTCGTTGACCAATGCCGACTATAATGAATTTGGCTTAGGCGATCTGTTGGTGGAAAAAGGCGATGCTTATGAAATCAACCTGCAGGCATACTACCTCCTGCGTGATTCCATTACGGGATGGCCGGGTGGTAAACCCAACGCAGTCATTCCGGGCCACCCCGAACGATCTGATCCCTATCCCAAAAAAGTGGTCATCTTTTCACCCCACCCCGATGATGATATCATCAGTATGGGCGGCACTTTCCAGCGCCTGCACGACCAGGGACACGAGGTGCATGTTGCCTATCAAACATCGGGAAACATTGCTGTAACGGATGAATTCGTTACCCGTTTTCTTGATTTTGTTGTAGGCTTTGAAAAGATTGCCGGTATCAACAATGAAATCTCTGCGCATATCCTGGAAGATGCCCGCAAATTCCTGGTGCAGAAAAAAAACAACCAGGTAGATACCCCGCAGATACGTGCCATTAAAGGATTGATTCGCCGGTGCGAAGCACGGGCCACCTGCCGCTATGTGGGCATTAGGGAAGAAAACATACACTTCCAGAACCTGCCCTTTTATGAAACCGGAACCATTGAAAAAAAACCAATGGGCGAAGAGGACGTGCGGCGTACCGTTGAACTGTTACAGGAAATAAAACCACAACAGGTATTCTGCGCCGGCGACCTTGCCGACCCGCATGGTACCCATAAGGTTTGCCTCGACGTGGTGCTTGAATCGCTTAAAAGATTAAAAGAACAAAAAGAAGACTGGATACAGGATTGCTGGCTTTGGCTATACAAAGGGGCATGGCAGGAATGGAATATAGAGGAGATTGATATGGCGGTTCCCATGAGCCCCGACCAGGTGTTGAAGAAACGTTATGGAATTTTTATACACCAGTCGCAAAAAGATATGGTGCCCTTTCAAGGCTCTGATGCACGTGAGTTCTGGCAAAGGGCGGAAGAACGAAATGCCAGTACAGCGAATCTTTATGCGCAACTGGGTTTAACGCATTATGCCGCCATGGAGGCTTTTGTACGCTGGTATTACTGAGGGTTGAATTTCTTGAAGAAACTTAATAA
>CBKWHA010000388.1:0-2886 GCA_966674115.1 uncultured Chitinophagaceae bacterium | reverse complement strand
GGGGCAACACCGGCAGTATTGAGTGTTTCAGCCACTTTTAAAACATATTTTTCATTTACTACAATGCTATCCGAATATCCCCCTTTGGTAACTGTTCCATCTTGTAACCTTCCATTCTGTGTGGAAGTAAATCCGTTCTCGCAGTATTGTTCTTCACCGTCATTACAACTGCTGCAATGCCTGCAGGAATCAATGAAATATCCCACACCAACCAAATCACCAAATATCAATCAATATGTCATTGGTTCCAGGTTCCTTCCGTTCAAAATCGAACGGCACTAATGCTTCATCAGCATGATGAGCTGCATATCCTTTTGATTTTATCATTATTTTCCTTTTAGGTGAATCCTTTAGGCTACAGTGTAGATCCTAATATCAGGATTAGCTTTCAGATAAGGCTTCAAGGCAACCACTACATCTTTATTGAACAGATCACTTGATAAGTACTCTTGTGCATCTTCTGCAGACTGGAATCCATGTAATACTTGAACATCCTCATCTCTTATTAAGAGTTCTTTAGATGTCGCTCCTTTAATTTTGTCAAGGAATGTAGCCTTGTATTGCTGGTATACGCCAGCTGCGCTTGCTCTGTCTTTGCTTTCAATCTTCAGACTGATTTCTAAATAAGCTTTTGCCATTGTAAAAGAGTTTTATGTTTACAATGCAAAACTCGGAAGTGAAGTGCCCCCAGAAAATGGACAGAAAGGAAAAGAAATGGTAGATTTAGGAAACTGACTTTCGGAACTCAGAAGGAGAGATATTTGTATGCTTTTTAAAATACTTTACAAAATAGGAAGGATCATCAAATCCTAAACGATAGCCAATTTGATTGACGTTTAGGTTAGAATATAATAGTAAACGTTGCGCCTCTAAAATGATACGTTCCTGGATTATTAGTGATGGTGTTTTATTCAGCAACTGAGTAGTGAGATTAGATAAGGTGCGCAGAGAGATATGCATTAAGTTTGCATATTCTGCTACAGAGAAGCCTTTATTATAATTTTCATCTACCAGATTTACAAAACGGATCAATTGTACTCTTTTTTCGTCTAATGCAAATGAAACATTAACCCCGTTCTTTTCAAATTCATTTTTTTTACGTTGCACCTGAATCAAAAAAGCTTTCAAGTAGGTTCTTAATAATTCCTCTTTGCCAAACTCCTCTTCGTTTTGCAACTCCTCTTTGATTTGCTGGATATACTCGTCTAAGATGTGGTCAATACCCCGACCTACACAGCATGAAGGTTGTTGATAGGGATTATTGAATAGGTTACAGTTCAGGAAAAAGTCAACTTCACTGTCGTTTTGCATTAGAAATGATTCATTGAAATGAATCATGATGCCTTTATAATCGGTTTGGTGGTCAAAGTAGTGAACTTGATTTTTGGCGATAAAAAAAATGGCATTATCAAAAACATCATACTCCTTGAAATCAACAAAATGCTTTCCCTTTCCTGATTTAAACCAGATGATCTGGTAGTAGCTATGTATATGGGGCTTTGTTGTATCGGCTTGGTGCTTCTCTAGGTATTCGTCCATATTATAAATGGTGAATTGCGGCTTTTGGGGTTCATGCTGGTTTAGATGATACTCGTTGATTATATTTGTCTTTTGCTTTGCCATAAATGAATACTACCTATATCAAGAAAACATCTATTCAAAAGAAAGATAACTAGTTTCTAGATTAACGCAAGTTAAAAAAAGCCCGAAACAAACGCCTTCGCTTGGGCTTCTGCAGCTCGGTTTACCAATAATTACCATAATTTTTCCTATTTGTACAATAGTATTCATACGTTCGGCTTTCAATTTTGTAACATGTATTCAAAGGCAAAAGTGGTCATTATTGGAGGTGGATTAAGTGGGCTTACGGTAGCGTATTTATTGCAAAAAAGGAATATCAATGCAACCATTCTGGAAGCCTCTTCAAGATTGGGTGGAAGGATACAAACTGTGAAGGGCAAATTGGGTACACCATTGGAACTGGGGGCAACCTGGTTTGCAGATAAACATTCTAATTTACTATCGTTAATTAAGGAATTGGGATTAAAGATATTCCCACAGTATTCAAGAGGCATCACTTTGTTCCAAACCAAGTCCTTTGAGCCACCACAACAATTCTTTGTTCCGGAATCGGAAACGCCATCCTATCGCCTGGCTGGCGGCACACAACAATTAATTGAAGCACTGACACAAAAGATCAAAGCTTGCGACATTCAATTAAATGCCACCGTTACAGTGGTTCAAGAACAGGAGGAGGGATTGGTAATAGAAACTGCAGATGGCAGAAAGTATGAGGCGGATGTAGTTATAAGTTGCCTGCCACCGCAGTTAGCCGCATCGCAGATAAAGTTTACGCCGGAACTGCCACAAGCTTTATGTAATATCTTACCAACTGTGCAAACCTGGATGGCAGGGGCTATTAAGTTTACACTGGAATATCCAAAATGCTTCTGGCGTGACAAAGGATTTTCAGGAATGTTATACAGCCATGCAGGCATTGTTGTGGAGATGTACGACCATGCCACCATTGAAGAAGATAAATTCGGTTTGACCGGATTTTTGAATGGTGGTGCAGCGTCTTATAGCCAAGATGTGCGTAAGGAACTGGTATTAGGGCAATTATGTGAATTGATGGGAGATGAAGCCTTACATCCGACCGATTATTTTGATAAGGTCTGGACGGATGAATTTGTATCGGCTGGAAATCCAATGACTCAAGTTCCCCATCATCATAATGGCCATCCATTATTGCAGGAGATGTATATGAATGGAAGACTCTACTTCTGCGGAACCGAAACGGCCCAGGAATTTGCGGGGTACATGGAAGGTGCTGTTGTAGCTGCCAAGAAGATTGCCGAGAAATTTTAGATAAACAAAGAAGAAAAA
>CBKWHA010000387.1:0-2970 GCA_966674115.1 uncultured Chitinophagaceae bacterium | reverse complement strand
ACAAACTCTTTGGTGATGGCCAGGCCAATGCCGGTGCCCTGGTTGACCATGCTTTCGGGCACATCGGTTTGAAAGAAGCGTTCAAAGATCTTTTCATGCTTATCGGCTGGAATGCCAATGCCCGTATCTTTTACTTCTATGGCCAGTGTTCCGTCACTTTCCTGACCCACCGGCCCGTTATATGTCAGGGTAATGCATACCTCTCTGTTATCAGGGGTGTATTTAAAAGCATTGGAGAGCAGGTTGAATAGGATCTTTTCAATCTTATCCTTGTCAAAATAAATTTCCAGATGATCAATGTTTGAAGAGAAGGAAAAGTGGATCTTCTTCTTTTCTGCTATGTCCGCAAAGGAGTGGCTGATATCCCTGCTGAACCCGATAATGTCACCTATTGCGGGGTGCAGTTTCACTGCCTGTACTTCCATTTTTCTAAAATCGAGCAGCTGGTTCACCAGGTTCAATAAGCGTTTAGCATTGCGCTGCACCAGGTTGAGTTGCTGTTTGTGTTCTTCATCTGGGATTTGTTTCAGGAGCTTGTCTAATGGAGAAATGATCAGGCTGAGTGGCGTACGGAACTCATGGCTTACATTGGTAAAGAATTTTGTTTTCAGCGCATCCAACGCCTGCACCCGTTCCGCCTCTTTTCTTTGGAGCTCCACTGCAAAACGCATCTGCATCCGCTCAAGCGTAATACGGCGTATTATATAAATGATGCCTGCTATTAAAAGTGCATAAATAATATAGGCAATAGGACTTCGCCAGAACGGTGGGGCAATATGGATGTGCAGTGTTTTTTCTTCACTCCAGACACCGTTATTCCCTAAAACCTTTACTTTCAAGGTATATTTACCAGGGTCCAGGTTTGTGTAAGTGGCTCTTCTCCGGCTGCCATCGGCATACAACCAGTCTGAATTAAATCCTTCCAACATATAGGCGTATTTATCCCGGCTGCTGTGGGCAAAGTCAAGCGAGGCAAACTCAATGGAGAAAACGTTTTCTTTATACTTCAGGTCAATACTTTGGAGTTTTGATAAAGATTGTGTCAGCAGCACACGGTTATTGATCAACTCACCTGGTTCAACATCATTATTTAATATCTGCAAACCGGTGAAAACAATTTTAGGACGAAAAACAGGCTTCTGAATTGTAGCAGGATCAATGATATTAAAACCGGAAGGTCCACCAAATATCAGTTCACCAGCCCGCGTTTTGAGTGCAGCGTTGTCATTGAATTCATGGTTCTGAAGGTTGTTCATCTCATCATAACTAATGATGGTAAGACCAAGACCGTTTTCTTTTTGTTTGGGAATGGCATTACACAATCCATTAGGTGTGGAAAGCCAAAGTGTTTGATGATTGTCTTCAAGAATATCCAATATCGCATTATCGGGCAGACCATCCGACGTAGTGAATATTTGGAATTTTTTTGTTTGCTCATTGAATAGATTCAAACCTTCCCGGGTTCCCACCCAAATTCTACCCTTACTGTCTTCTAAAAGGCAGTTTATATTACTATTGCTTAAACTATTTTTTTCATTTGTATGGTAATAAAAAGCCGGAGAAGTTCTATTCTTTTCTAAAACGGCGATTCCAAAGACTGTACCGATCCATAAATTCCCTTTCTTGTCCTGCAGTATTGCAGAAATATATTTAAGGGGTACAGGGCTTTGCTTATCGTCTTTATAATGGTAATGTTCAAACCGGTTTGTCTTTCTATCAAAAAGATCCAGTCCACCACCCAAAGTGCCGATCCATAAATTCCGCTCCCGGTCTTCATATATCTCCCACACATTGTCATCTGACAGACTCGACGGCTCATTATCATCATGCCGGTAGTGTGTGAACTTTTTTCCATCGAAGCTGTTCAGGCCACCAAAGTAAGTTCCAATCCATAGTATGTCCTCATGATCGATACACAGGCTTACTATTACATTGTTGCTCAGGCTGTTTGTATTGTTTGGCTCGTGCAGATATTGTTTGAATGTATTGTTTTTCCGGTCAAAATAGATCAACCCTCCTCCATTGGTTCCAATCCAGATATTGCCCCGCTTGTCTTCCACAAAGCGGTTCACATCATCATATGGAAGGCTCCTGGCGTTCGATTCCACATGATGATAATGCGGAAATTGCACAATGTTGCCATTAAAGAAATTAACGCCTTGCTTGTAAGTTCCCAGCCAGATAATACCGTTATCATCCTTATATATTGTGTAGATGACGTTTTGGCTAAGGCTTTTGGGGTTTTTGGGATCATTCAACAGATAGCTTGTTCTGAAGTTGTTTTTTTTGTCGATCAGCGTCACTCCTCCATGGTCCGTTGCCACCCAGATCAAACCATTGTTATCCTGCACGATTTGAGTGACCTGGTTTGAATTCAACCTTGATGGGAACGAATTTTCATTAAACTGTTTGATCGAATGGTCCTGTGGATGAAATAGAAAAACTCCGTATGTAAAAGCCCATAGCCAGATATCACCTTCACTGTCTATTAAAAGATCATAAAGAATGTTTCCCTTATGCAACTTTTGCAAAGCAGCGCTGGAAAAAATCACTTTATTTGATTGTATATCATACTGCTGCAAAAATCCATTGTTGTATACCAGCCATAACTTTCCGTCCTTTGTTTCTTTTATAGACGTAATTCGCGCGGAACGATCTAATGCGAGATGCAGCCTTAATGGTTTCGCTCTTTTATCGATGCTTGAATACATGTATAGATAAAGGCTGTCATACAAAAACCAATATCTCCCGTTATTTCCTTTTACGATATCGATAACCGGACCGGAGGGCAAGCCCAAAGAGTGTAAATAGGCATAGTAATCAGCATCAAACTTTTCCGTATGCGAATCATATATACAGGGACCTCCCCTTGTCGCCACCCACATTTTTCCATCGGGAAGTTCATAAAGTGAGACTATACCATTATCGTACAGCGAAGAGCTATCGTTAGGTTTCTTACGATATATTTTA
>CBKWHA010000386.1:0-2988 GCA_966674115.1 uncultured Chitinophagaceae bacterium | reverse complement strand
GTGCGCAGAATGCCTGCTAAAGCAGAATCTATTTCGGTATCTGTTACTAATTTCTGGTTATACGCCTTGATCAGATCATCCTGCAGCATATTGGAACAATCGAGATTGACTCCGGCTTTTAAAGCAGCAGCAGCCACTTCAACACTATTGTTCATGACCTTATGACTTTTCCAGATATCCTCCAGTGCCCAGCAATCTGTAACCAAATGCCCCTTAAACCGCCATTCATTACGCAGGATCTGTCGCAGCAATACATCGTTGGTACAACAAGGTTGATCGTTCAGCCGGTTATAACCGCACATAACCGATTCTACGCCAGCATCTACCAGTTTTTTAAAAGCATATAAATAAGTTTCACGAAGGTCCTTTTCATCAACAATTGCGTTAAATGAATGGCGCCCGGCTTCAGGTCCGCTATGAGCGGCAAAATGTTTGGCGCAGGCAGCAGTTTTCAGATAAGCAGGATCATTGCCCTGCAAACCTTTCACAAAAGCAACACCAATGGAAGCTGTCAGAAATGGATCCTCACCATAAGTTTCCTGGCCCCTGCCCCACCTGGGATCACGGAAAATGTTGATGTTGGGCGACCAGAAAGTAAGTCCCATATACTGCAAACGCCGGTCCAGCGCAGTCGACAAATTGTATTTGGCACGTGCTTCAGTAGAGATTACATCAGCTATGCGCCATACCAGACTGTCATTAAATGTGGCAGCCATGGCAATGGCTTGCGGAAAAACAGTAGCCTTGCCTGCCCTTGCCACACCGTGCAGGGCTTCGTTCCACCAATTGTATGCAGGAATGTCCAATCTTGGTACTGCCCTGCTCCTATAACCTAATAAGGAAATCTTTTCTTCCAGTGTTAAACGCCCCAACAGATCTTTGACCCTATTTTCCATAGGCTCTTTAGCATTTCTAAAGACAGGAAGGGTGCTTTGTCCTTGTGCGTTTACCTGGATGAAAACACTAACACCAAAGCAAATGCATAACAGTGAAAAGCATTTGGAAGCATTCATAATATTCAGAAACTTGGAAGGCATTTGGTAATTAAAACATTGAGGTGATTGATGAGATGAATCAGTCTGCTGGCGTAAATGAAAAAGCCAAAGCCGGATATTTATCTTTTGTATTGGAAATAGATGCAGGCAGAAGTACCTTCACTTTATCCCCTTCAGTTTTCCATTTTACATATTCCCCGGTTTGTAAGAGTTTCATTTTACTTCCTTTCTTTGGCAGGTTATGCTGCCAAACAATTTCTTTGGCAACAGGTTGTTGCTCCGGTAAACATACCAGCGCATAGCGGGTACCTTCTTTTACATTTTGTGTAAACCAGGTATTCCCATCATGATAATATTTGGTAATACGGGTATTATAAAGGGCGGCTCCATTCTTGTTCAACCACTTTCCTATTTCCTGTAAACGAGTTACGGCTTCTTCAGGTAAGGTTCCGTCAGGTTTTGGTCCAACACCCAATAATAGACTGCCACCTTTGGCTACTACTTCTATTAATGTGTGGATCACTTTGGTTGTAGTTTTATATTTATCGTCAGGTACATATCCCCAGTTATTCGCGAGTGTCATGCAACTCTCCCAGGGATGATCCAATTGTTTTTCCGGAACCCGTTGCTCAGGTGTCTGGTAGTTTTCATAACGTCCATGAACAGTTCTGTCTACCATCAGTAAACCCGGATGTGCTGCTCTTGCCATAGCCGCAATCTTTGGCATATCAATATCCTGGCTCCATTCCGGTATCCGGGCACCCCATGAACGCACCTCTTCATTCACAGTTTCTAACGGCCTTACCCAACCGCCATCCAACCAAAGAATATCAATGGAACCGTAACCATGCATCAACTCGCTGATCTGGTTATAGGTAAACTGCTTAAACTGGCTCCAGCGCCAGGGATTCTTACGGATATCATAATTATTATTCCGGTCTGCAGTGGCATACTTTGGCCACCAGTAATATTCCGAATGCCAGTCTGGTTTGGAAAAATATGCTCCAATCATAAAGCCCTGTCTCCGAAAAGCATCGAAAACATATTTGGCCACATCAGCTTTCGGATGGTTTTTGAAAGGCCCGTTGGATATTTTAAAATCTGTTTGCTTCGTGTCAAACATGTTGAACCCATCATGATGCTTGGTGGTAAACACAAGATAGCGCATACCGGCATCTTTAGCCACTTTGGCCCAATCATCAGGATTAAAATTTACTGGGTTGAAATTTTTCATTTGTCCCCAGTACCATTTCTTATAATCTTCATAGGTTATGGTGCTATCGCGTTCGATCCAGTCTTCTGAACACAGGTTCCATGATTCCATAATGCCCGGAACCGCATACAATCCCCAATGAATGATGATGCCAAACTTTTGGTCTTGCCATTTGTCCAATTTTGCCTTTACATCTGCTTCTGCAGGCCATTCATACTTTGAAGATTGAGGATGAACATTTTCCTGGGCCGACAAACATTGACTCGTTCCGATCGAAAGAGAAGTTAGAAATATGCTAAACAACAACGACTTCAGATAGGACATCTTTTAAATATTTAGACTTATTATTTGTTCGAATGGCAACATAAGACTGACAATAAATGTTATTAATTAAGCCTTTATAACCATATAACAGATATACAGTCAAAGCCGCAGAAGAATGCTCAAGCGTTTTAATTTCAGATTTCACTGTTGCGTACTGTTGTACTAAACGTTTTCTACTGAGAGCCGAGCACCAAAATATATTAATAAAATCTTTATATAAGAATCCAATAAGAATATATAGTTCTTATGTTTATATAATTAATCCAGGAACTAAGGTAAATAACTTTAAAAATAAAATGACAACTTTTTAAAAAAATAAAAAACTTTCTAAACTTTTTACTTTTAGAAAAAATAACTAATTACCCTAAATAGGCATTATTTACTTATTGCTCCCTGAACCTGTTGTTTGGGGTCTTTGGCGTAGTGGTCCATCACCAGGGAGGCGGCCCCCAGCAG
>CBKWHA010000385.1:0-2994 GCA_966674115.1 uncultured Chitinophagaceae bacterium | reverse complement strand
TGCATATTCTTTACTCAATAGAGGCAATTCCGGCAACACACCAGAACCCAAAATAACCGAGAATAAACCGCAGCCTCAACGTAAAGTCTTGGGGCAATACAAAGTGGTTGCCCAAAGAGCATATTTTCATAATGGGCCCGATGAAGCTACCCGTCGTTCTTCCGCCTACATGATTCCCTCAGAGGAAGTGATTGACGCCCTAGACGAAAAGAACGGGTTTGTTTACGTTGAGTTCACCAACGGTAAAGGACAAACGTCCAAAGGATGGTTGCGTCGCGAAGACCTGATGACACTGGAAGAATGGAACAACAGAAACGAACAGCCGCAGCAATTGACCAAAATAGAGATCAATTCCCAGTTGCAAAATGCAAGAGCGCTGTTAGAGAGCGGCAATACCGAAGAAGCGTTGACCATCTATAAAACGCTGAGCGAGTATGAAGTGCCGGAAGCCATGTACGAATATGGCAACCTGGCCCTGAAGAATAAAAACAATGACATAGACTGCGCAACAGCCCTCGATTTGCTCAATAGAGCCAGTGAACGCGACTATGCACCCGCCAAAAGAACTCTTGGCTTTTTGTACCTGTTTGCTGAGAATAGTGACGTTCTACACCTCAGTAACTACGATCGTTGCGAGTACCAAAAAGATATTGTGAAAGGCACAAAGCTGCTGATGCAGGCTGTTGTGGCCGGCGATACCACAGCCAGCAGGATCCTGGAAATGCACAAAGAAAATTCGGATACTATACAGTAATTTCAGCCAAACGAAACCACAATGAAACGGATCGTCTTTGTCTTGCTCTTTGCCTATTGCTTATTGCCCATTGCCCATGCACAATCTATACAGACGCCTGACAAGATCTATGGTCAGTTGTTTACCGATGTGCAGATGAACCACATATTTCCCGACAACAAGACCTTTGTAGACTGTATCCCTAAACGTGACCCCGCAGCCATAGTGCGCGACTACCTGGCGGTAAAGAACAATCCTGCCATTAAATTCAGCCTCAAGATGTTTGTGGAGGAAAACTTTATTATACCCTCTGCCCCCCAAAGTGGTTATCAGGATACTACCAAAGATGTAGTCAAACATATCAACAACCTGTGGGAGGTTTTAAAACGGCAAAACGATTCTGCTATCAAAGGCAGCTCGTTGTTACCCCTGCCTAATCCTTACATCGTTCCGGGAGGCCGCTTTCGTGAGATCTATTACTGGGATTCCTATTTTACCATGCTGGGTTTAAGAGAAAGCGGGCAGCACCAGTTGATCGAAAACATGATCAAAAACTTTGCGCACCTGATCAACACCTACGGGCACATTCCCAACGGCAACCGCACTTATTATCTAAGCCGCTCCCAACCCCCATTCTTTTCTTTGATGGTAGGCCTGCTCGCAGAAATTAGAGGTGAAAGTATCTGGAAAGAATACCTGCCCGTACTGCTGAAAGAGCACGACTACTTTATGGATAAAGCAGCGCCAACGAAACATGTTGTGCGCATGCCTGATGGCAGCATCCTGAACCGTTATTATGACCAACTGAACATCCCCCGGCAGGAATCATATGCACCTGATGTAGCAACCGCTAAAATGGGAGGCAAGGCCAACAAGGAAATTTTCCGTGACCTGCGTTCTGCAGCCGAAAGTGGATGGGACTTTAGCACACGCTGGTTTGCAGATGGTAAAAACCTCACAACCATTCAAACGACTCAGTTTGTTCCTGTGGATTTAAATTGTTTGCTATACGCTCTGGAAAGAAACCTGTCAAAAGCATACGACCTCAATGGCGACAACCAAAAGGCGCAACGGTTCAACACCCTGGCTGAGAACCGTAAAAAAGCAATCAACAAATATTGCTGGTCTGCAAAATGGGGATGGTATGTAGATTATAACCTCACAACGAAAAGACATGCTCCCGCTTTAACAATTGCAGGATTGTCACCTTTCTTTCTGCAGGTTGCTAATGCCAATAATATCTTTATTGCAGCACAAAACGTTCGTTTAAAATTCCTGCAGCCCGGCGGGGTAACAACTACACTGGTACATTCAGGCGAGCAGTGGGATGCGCCCAACGGCTGGGCTCCCCTGGAATGGATGGCTATTTCCGGACTTGATAACTACAATCAGCAAGACCTGGCTAAAACTATTGCACAACGCTGGGTGCAACTGAATGTTGCCGTATTTAAGCGGACCGGAAAGCTGATGGAAAAATACAACGTATATGACCTTGATCTCGATGCAGGTGGCGGGGAGTATCCCTCACAGGATGGCTTTGGCTGGACCAATGGCGTGCTGATTGCATTGATCAAAAAATACGGAATCAAATATTAGGTACGAAGTAAGAGGTTAGAAGTACGAGGTTAGGGAAGAAGATTTCGTACCTCTAACCTCGTACTTCTAACTTGTTCATTTTGCGTCGCTTACTGCAAAAATTACTCCGTGGGCCTGTGCTTTGGCTATCCAACAGATTTTCTTCAAAGCCTGACAAGAGCCGTATTTTTAAAGCCTTGAGCGACCTGTTGGACTGCATACTGGAAGGCGACAAAAAGAAGGGCCTGGTAGTTCCGTTCAAAATTGAAACAGGCAAGTTCATCATCTTTTCCGACCAGCACAAGGGTCGCCGTAATGGGGCTGATGATTTTGTGCTCAGCGAGCCCAACTACCTGCATGCTTTGGAATACTACCACCAAAATGGTTTTCACTTTATCAACCTTGGCGATAGCGAGGAGTTTTGGGAAAACACTTTCTTATCTGTAAAAAAACATCAGGGCCCCTCCTTTCATAAGGAAGGCAAATTCATTTCTGCTAATGCTTATATCAAGATCTTCGGTAACCATGATCTCTTATGGCAAAACGATCCATTGGCACCCCTGTACCTGAAGAGTATATACAACGCGGCTGTACCCATCTATGAAGGTGTGGTGTTACAAACCACAGTGAGCGGACGGAACATTCGTATTTTTTGTACGCATGGTCACCAGGGCGATAAAGTAAGC
>CBKWHA010000384.1:0-3018 GCA_966674115.1 uncultured Chitinophagaceae bacterium | reverse complement strand
CAAATTATTATTCTGTGAGGTGTTATTTCGAACCATACTAAATAAAGAAAACTCCTCTATCGTAAGGGCTGGCAAAATTTTTTATACGTAAAGTAAAAAAGTCGGGCTTGTCACTTTCACTTATTTTGTCATAGTTTTGCCGACTAATTTTTTAATTCTAAATAGTAATTAGAGATTTTTATGGCATCTACTTCAGATATCAGCCGCGGTTTAATCATCAAGCTCGACGGCAGTCTTTACAAAGTTGTAGAGTTTGGTGAAAACAAAACAGCCCGTGCTGCTGCTAAGGTTTGGGCTAAATTGAAAGGTGTAGATAATAGCCGCACTATCGAGCAAACCTGGAACAGTGGAGATACCATTTTTCCTGTTCGTGTGGAAAGAAAAGAGTATCAGTACCTGTATAAAGATGATACTGGCTTTAACTTTATGGATAATGAAACCTTTGAACAGGTAGCTGTACCAGAAACTATGGTAGATGCTCCACAGTTTTTAAAGGAGGGCCAGAATGTTTCAGTTTTGTTCAATACTGAGACCGAACAGCCAATGAGTGTAGAACTTCCTGATAAAATTGTTGTTCAAGTAACTTACAGTGAGCCTGGTATGAAAGGCGATACTGCAACCCGCACTTTAAAACCAGCAACTGTAGAAACCGGTGCTACAGTGATGGTTCCTTTATTTGTGAATGAAGGCGAAATGATCCGTGTGAACACGAAGACCGGTGAATATGTTGAAAGAGTAAAATAAACTTCTGGTTCAATGATTTAAATGGTAGAAAAAGAGCTTTTGTGGAGCTCTTTTTCTATGTCCCTTTACAATACATTTGCCTGCAATCGAATACCTATGAATAGCAAATCATTTGATCATTTTAACTCAGAAGTTCTATCTTAGCCCACCTGTTTAAACCAAAATCAAACAAAATTGAAACAAATGGATTTCAAGCAAATTCAGGAGTTGATCAAACTGGTCAACGACTCAAATATTGGAGAAGTAACGGTAGAACAGAAAGATTTCAAAATTACAATCAAGCAAAAAGAAGAGCATTTTACACAGGTGATGGCTACATCTTTGCCTCATTCAATGCCTGCACCTTTGCCTGCACAATCACAACCACAGGCATTACCAGCCGCTCCGGCCCCAGCTTTAGAACAGCCCAAAGCGGTAAATGCGCAAGAGCCCAGCAATCTACTGACCATCAAAAGTCCTATGATTGGTACCTTTTATCGCAGACCTGCACCAGATAAGCCTGACTTTGTTGAAGTAGGTGATGAAGTAACTCCTGGTAAGGTTGTTTGTATTATTGAAGCTATGAAGCTGTTTAATGAGATTGAAAGTGAGGTAAAGGGTAAAATCGTAAAAGTACTGGTGGAAGATGCTTCTCCAGTGGAGTATGATCAGCCACTGTTTTTGGTAGACCCCTCTTGATAGCTGGCTAAAGAAGCTGTTTGCTCATTTTGACATTTTCAAATTAAAAATCGTGTTCAAAAAAATACTTATAGCCAATCGTGGAGAAATTGCCTTGCGCGTTATTCGCACTTGCAGGGAAATGGGAATCAAGACGGTTGCAGTTTACTCTACTGCAGATAGGGACAGTTTGCATGTGAAATTCGCTGACGAAGCCGTTTGCATAGGCAAGCCTCAAAGCTCAGATTCTTATCTGAACATTCCACACCTGATGGCTGCTGTGGAGATTACCAATGCTGATGCTATCCATCCGGGTTACGGATTCCTGGCAGAAAATGCAAAGTTTGCCCAGATATGTGCCGACCACTCCATTAAGTTTATTGGTCCTACTGCCGAAATGATCACCAAAATGGGAGATAAAATGACGGCCAAGGAAACCATGATCGCTGCAGGCGTGCCGGTAATTCCAGGTAGTGAAGGTTTGTTGCAAAGCCTTGAAGAAGCTAAAAGCGTTGCCAAGGAAATGGGCTATCCAGTAATCTTGAAGGCAACGGCCGGCGGTGGTGGAAAAGGGATGCGGATCGTTTGGGAGGAGAGTGAAATGGAACGTGCTTATAATACTGCAAGGGCAGAAGCTGGTGCAGCTTTCAAGAATGATAATATCTATATGGAGAAGTTCGTAGAAGAGCCCCGCCATATAGAAATTCAAGTGGCTGGTGACCAATATGGCACTGTTTGTCATTTAGGAGAGAGGGATTGCTCCATCCAGCGCCGTCACCAGAAACTAGTAGAGGAATCGCCTTCGCCTTTCATGACGCCAGAGCTGCGTAAAAAAATGGGCGAGGCAGCAAAAAAAGCGGCTGCTGCCATCAATTATGAAAGTGTAGGTACCATTGAGTTTTTGGTAGATAAGCACCGGAATTTCTATTTTATGGAAATGAATACCCGGATCCAGGTGGAACATTGCGTTACGGAAGAAGTAATTAACTATGACCTGATCAAGGAACAGATCAAAATAGCAATGGGTGAAAAGATTTCCGGTAGAGATTACGAACCTGTGATGCATGCGATTGAGTGCCGTATCAACGCGGAAGATCCATATAATGATTTCCGCCCATCTCCTGGAAAGATCACCGTGTTGCATCAACCAGGAGGCCATGGAGTGCGTGTGGACAGTCATGCTTATACGGGATATGTGATCCCTCCTTATTATGACTCAATGATCGGTAAGCTGATCACAGTAGCTCAGACAAGAGAGGAAGCAATTAATACGATGTACAGAGCCCTGAGTGAGTATGTAATAGAGGGTGTGAAAACGACCATTCCTTTCCATTTGCAATTGATGCAAGATGAGCGTTTTCGCTCAGGAAATTTCACTACCAAGTTTCTCGAAGATTTTAAAATGCAATAAGAAAAGCCCCGGACTTCGGGGCTTTTTTAATGTGTGAGATGATTAGCTAATGTGAAATTGGTTTTCCCAAGGATAAAGAGTTCCCGTGGTTAATTTCTTTTGTGAGGGTTGCCTTTGCCTTTCTGCCAGCCATAGTGATTTCCGTTTTTGCTTTTGTATTTTTTGTTCTTGTGTTTTTTATAATCATCGTCATCATCATACCTTCT
>CBKWHA010000383.1:0-3057 GCA_966674115.1 uncultured Chitinophagaceae bacterium | reverse complement strand
GAGGTAGGCCCCGACACCATAGGCCGTATGGTTTGGACGGCTCAAAAACCAATTACCCTTCAGAAGCAAAAAATAAAGATACAGACCGACGACGATTTCAGTGCGGATTCGGTCGGAATGCAAATCGTTGGAAATTATATCTGGCTACAATCAAGTTGGGATTACCAGGGAAACAACCGCTATGGCTATAGTCTCGACGGAAAAAATTTTGTGCCTTTTGGCGGCACTACCCAACTCACCTGGGGCAGTTACCGGGGTGACAGGGTTGGTATTTTCAATTTCAATTCTAAGGATGAAAAAGGGTATGTGGATGTAGATTTCTTTAGGTATCGATATTCAAAATAATTTTTTCGAATCGGCAAGACTTATTCACTTTAATGGGAGAAAGGGGGGAACTGTTTGATTGGATTTCCCATGTATTGTGGTTGCAAGGTAAGTTTGCTCAAATTCACAATAACTGATAAAGAGTGTTATATTTGTAAGCATTGCTAACTGCCTTGTTGTATGAAAAGTCCCTTTGGAAGAAAAATTTGTGCTATTGCATTCTTACACTTCTTTATTTACAATGCGTCATTTGCATCGGGTTATCCTATTAGCACTTACCTTGGAATAGACCAGGGTTTATCTAATAATTCAGTGCGTTGTATTTACCAGGATCAGAGAGGTTTTATGTGGTTTGGTACTTATGACGGACTGAACCGGTACGATGGCTATCAATTCAAAATCTTCAGAAATGATTTCAGGAACAATCATTCACTCATCAACAATTGGATCAATGCGATTAATGAAGATACCAAAGGGAATCTTTGGATAGGAACAAGGCAAGGTGCTTGCATCTATCAAAATCTTTCTAACAGTTTTTCTCCTCTTTATTATTATACGGCTCATAAGAAAGCAGAAAAAGTCGTTTCAGTCATCAAGGATATCGAAACAGATCAGCAGGGCAATATGTTTCTTGCCACTGCAGACCGGGGGGTACTTTTTTTCCCTAAAGGAGATACCATTGCTTATACAATACCATTGGCTAATGCTGCAAACGTTCCCTATGATGTAACTGCTATTAAATCAACTAAGGATGGGAAAGTCTGGATTTTTGTGGCTAACAGAGGTCTGTATGCTTATGACTATAAAACCAGAACATTAAGGCTTATAAATGCAGCTTTACAATCTGCCAGTTGCATTGAAGCAACGGATGGCTACTTATGGGTAGGGTCGAATGAGGGCGTTTCAAGATTGAATATCTCTTTGAATTCTTTTGATAAAATTTACAATGAAGCCAATAAAAAGTTAAGCTACAATAGTGTTGTTGATATTACTGCAGCTAAGAACCATGAATTGTGGATTGCAACCAATGGCGGCGGCGTTTTTATTCTGAATACGGAAACCGGTCAAACACAGTTGCTCTCCCATACCACTGATCCTAATGCTTTATCCAGCAATGCCGTTTATGCTATTTGGATTGACCAGCAATCAAGAAAATGGATGGGGACCTTGAGGGGAGGGATCAATGTCATCGATCCCAATAAAGAACGTTTTCAAACGATTGCTGCCAATCCTGCCACACAAAACACCCTTATCAACAATTATATTTTGTCGTTTTATGAAGCACCAGACAATAATTTATGGATTGGAACGGATGGCGGCGGTTTGAGCATTTGGAACCGAAAGCTGAACAAATTTACCAATTACCAGCATGAAGCAGGCAATCCGTATTCCCTGAGCGACAATTTTGTTAACCACATTAAATCAGATTTTGAAAACAACATCTGGGTTTCCACCTATCGCGGGGGCGTTAATCGCTTTAACAACGGAAAGTTTGAACACTATGCCTGCGTTGACCCCAATAACCCCACGCGCACCTTACATCCTTTGGGCCCGAATCTTCTTGAAGACGCCGAAAAGAATTTCTGGCTAAGTACACAGCAGTACGGGCTTTTTAAATTGAACAGGCAGAAAAAGGTTTTTGAATTGTTTGACAACCGGCTTAAGGATATGTATATATTGAAGGAAGACAGGAACCATGTTTTTTGGGGTGGTGGTTTATCGCACCTGATTCAAATTGATAAAGCCGGCAAAAAACATGTTTCTTATTTTATTGGTAAACCGGTCCAGGCCATATGGGAAGACCGCTCCCGTAATTTTTGGATAGGCACGGAGGGCGGGGGATTGATTCTGTTTGACAGAAAACAGGGTAAGATCATTGCCCGTTATACCACCAATGAAGGTCTTTGCAGCAATTCCATATTGAACATTTTGGAAGATCCGGAAGGTAATTTGTGGATGAGCACGTTTAATGGCATTGCCAAATTCAATCCGAAGCGTAAAACAGTTAAAAACTACTACCAAAGCGATGGGCTGCAAAGCAATCAATTTAGTTACAATGCAGCATATAAATTAAGGTCAGGTGAGTTCGTATTCGGCGGTATCAAGGGATTTACTTTATTCAAACCTGAGCACATTAATGCAATAAACAGCAACCCAGGAATTTTTATAACTGATGTGAAAGTTGCCAATATTTCGGTTGAAGAAGATCCTTCACTGGAAACAAAAACATCTTCTAATCGTATTGAACTTGTTAGCGTTCCTTACAACAAAGCTGTTCTTTCCTTTGAGTTCGCCGCATTGGAATATTCATCGCCTGCTAAGATTCAATATGCCTATTACCTGCAGGGATGGGATAAGGAATGGAACTATCCGGGAGCTACAAGAAAAGTTATTTATACACACCTCTCCGAGGGTACCTATATTTTCAGGGTAAAGAGTACTAATTCGGAAGGACAATGGAACAAAGATGAAGTTCAGATCAAAATCATTATCCTGCCTCCGTGGTACAGAAGCTGGTGGGCATATTTGATCTACGCAATGATGGTTGGCACGGCTGTTTATTTTTATTTGCAGTACAGGGCAAGACAAACAAAGCTTCAGTATGAAGTAAAGATTGCAAAATTGAATGCAGCTAACGAGCGTTCGGAAAGGCAAAGAAGCCAGGCAGAATTGGAAAAAGAAAAATTTGAGCGGGAAAAGCGTGAAACCGAACTCGCTCTTGAAAAAGCGGAG
>CBKWHA010000382.1:0-3075 GCA_966674115.1 uncultured Chitinophagaceae bacterium | reverse complement strand
CTGAACTTGTACATGCGCAGACGTACTGAAGATGCTTCCCTGAAGACAGCTTAATTGGAATAATGGTTATCTAAAAAAGAGTTTCCAGGGATTTATACCTAATTGTATGTTAGAATGTACTGATCAGAATTTGTACATCGATAGAGTTCAGTTTCATAATTTCTTCCATAACAAATATTATTGCTTTCTCGACGGAGATTTAGAAGCAATGGCAAAAAATATAGTAAAAGCAATGAAAGAGGCTGGAGTAAATAGAATTATTGCCATCAGTACAATTGGCATTTATGAAACGCCTTTGAGACCTCCATTCAATTCGCTTTAGCCAACTTACTTTCTAAAGCGTCCATATCGCTGCTCACTTTATTTTCGAGCACTTTCGCATAGATCTGGGTTGTAGTTATTTTCGTATGGCCTAACATGTTACTTACCGTTTCCATGGGTACGCTGTTGGTTAATGTAACTGTTGTAGCAAATGTGTGCCGCGCCATATGAAATGTCAGGTTCTTTTTAATCCCACAGATGTCTGCGATTACCTTCAAGTACTCATTGGTCTTTATGTTGGTAATAACCGGCAGTAGTTTTTCCTGGTGACCGAACATTGGATGATTTCTATACTTGTCAACTATGGCTAAAGCCTGTGGTAGAAGCGGAATATTAGATTTTCCATCCGTTTTCTCCCTAAAAGTGTAAATCCATTTCTTCCCATCAATACCAATCACCATATTATTTACTGTTAGTTTTTCCACATCTACATACGCCAGCCCGGTGTAACAAGAAAAGATAAAGATATCCCGTACTCTTTCTAAACGATCCGTTCTGATGATTTTGGTTACCACCGCCTTTAGTTCTTCTGCGGTTAAAAAAGTTCTTTTGGTTTTTCCCATCTGCCTGTGAATCCTGTAAATATTGCTTGAGGTGTCTTTGCGTTACTTTCCAGTTCTTCACCGTGCCTTCTGCATATTCATTGCCGATTTTGAGTTCAATTTCCCGCACAAATTGATCAAATGCCTGGACCAGTGTTCTTTGCTTGTGCTCAATGCCGGTAATTTCATTTTTAATGATTACTGCTGTGACAATTCTGCCTTTTTCTACTAAGTTGTTATAAACTTCACGGGCACGGAATTCAAAACTTTCAATGGTATTGTTCAATCTTCTGCATTCATCACTGCTGCCTTTCACCCTTCCCTTGCCAGCATTCCATTTCGTGGGGTCTACATAGGTTTTGGCGGAGAGTTCTCTTCTTTTACCATTTACCGTGATGCGGAGAAATACTGGTAATTGCCCCTGCCTGTTTTTCCTGTGCTCCCGGACAAAGGAGAGGAGCGAAAAGGTGTGTTTCCGATTCATACACTTTAGGTTTTTTGGTTAAAAAATCCGGGTGAACGCATACTCTGGAAACGGTGAAGAAAATTAGGCAGAAAAGCGCACTTTGATCCCTTTCAAATCTGCAGTGGATAAGGCTTTCGGCAGAATCCGGTGAACAAGAATGTTGTAATTCTTTTTGTTCACCTACATTTTGAAAATATTTGAATCTTTTGATGGGTACCAAAAGCAAAAAAGCCAGCAAAATCAATGATTTGCTGGCTTTTGGTGCGATTTGATTCGCTTTTTGGTGACCCCGTCAGGATTCAAACCTGAAACCTTTTGATCCGTAGTCAAATGCTCTATTCAGTTGAGCTACGGGGCCGTTTGTTTTGTGGAGTGCAAAAGTAAGATGCAGTTAGATATTAGCCAAATCTTTTTCTTAAAAATCAGCAAAAAAATGATGACTTTTTATTCTTATATGTTCAGTTGTTCAAAAGTTAATTTGCTTTGGCGTTTTATAATTTTTTTTGAGAAATATTTCAATAATACCATCTTACAAACGCTTCAATAGCTGCATAGTGTGTCAATCCAAGTTGTGCATACAGGTTCGCCGTTGCTGCATTTCTTTCTTCAGCCCTTTGCCAGAACTCTCTGGTATCAGAACCCTGGAAAGGAACCATGTCTTTTTGGGACTGATGTATGAAGATGCCATATCTTTTATTCAACACCTGGTCAGGACTCATCGGTACAGCCATTTCTATTTCATCAATGCGCCATTCCTGCCAAGCCCCTTTATACAACCACAACCAGCAATCTGCAATCCAATCAACACCTTCCTTTTTTAACCGACGAAGCGCTTCTAAAACTATATCCAAACTAACCTTATGAGTTCCATGAGGGTCAGCCAGGTCCCCTGCACAATATACCTGGTGTGGTTTAATTGCTCGCAGTAAATCCATCGTCAATTGTATGTCTTCTTCACCCATTGGATTTTTTTCAATAGTACCTGTTTCATAAAAGGGAAGGTTGAGGAAATGTATGTTCTCTTCTTTGATTCCAACATAACGGCAGGTAGCTTTTGCTTCACAACGACGAATGAGTCCTTTGATAGCCCTGATTTGTGCAGTGTCTACCTGATCACTTTTTTTCTTTGATAAATAGCTTCTAACCTGTTGTAGAATGTTTATTGATGTTTCATTGTTAATACCGGCTATCTCTTCAAAGCCAACTGCAAAATCCAGAAAGCGGGTGACAAATTCATCAGTTACTGCTATATTACCGGATGTTTGATAGGCTACATGCACATCATGTCCCTGATCGTGCAGGCGCTGGAAAGTACCTCCCATGCTAATAATATCATCATCGGGATGGGGTGAAAAAATAAGGCAACGTTTGGGGTAGGGTAGCGATCGTTCTGGATGGTTATCCAATTGTACATTAGGTTTACCACCGGGCCAGCCTGTGATTGAATCCCTCAGCAAGTAATATACCTGCAGATTAACGTTATAGGCATCACCTTTTTCAACAATCAAATCGCCCAGGCCATTTTCATTATAGTCAGCATTAGTAAGAGATAAGATAGGCTTCTGGATTTTCAAAGCAGCATTGACCACAGCTTTTTTGATCATTTGAGGGGTCCAGTCAATATCACCTGTAAGCCATGGGCTTTTATAACGGGTTAATTCCTCTGCTGCAGAACGGTCAATAATAAAAAGGCAATCATTATGTTGTTGCAATAAACTGGCAGGCACATGTTCCGTCATATGGCCT
>CBKWHA010000381.1:0-3118 GCA_966674115.1 uncultured Chitinophagaceae bacterium | reverse complement strand
ACCTGGCTGTTGGTATAAGGTTCCAGATTGTCAAACGCATATGGCACATCAGAAACCCATGTTTTACCATTTACAGTAACACTGCTGGAAGATCCGCTCTTGATGCGGAATGGTACACTTACCGTTGTGCCGGATTCCTTGCCAATACCATACAGCGGTACCCGAAGTGGTACATGGGATGTGTTATAGTAGATCAGCAGATCTGCAATCTTTAAACCCTGAGACGTTGGCTTAAAACCAATATTAAGCGTGGTGGTTGCCTGTGGCCCCAACGTTGTGCTGGCCGGCAGGGAAGCCGTGAACTCAGACTTGTTTTCTCCCTCCAGCACCACAGATGTTATAGTAATGGCCGGGTCGCTCGAACCATTGGCATAGGTTTGCCCAAGGCTTTTCAGGTTCAGCGTAAAGGAATTGGAGCTTTGTAACAGCTTTTCTCCGAAATCAACTGCAGAAGGCGTTGCGCTTAGCAATGAATAGTAAGCTGTCCCTACTTCCGGCCTGATGTTGGTGACATAATATGTATTATCATTATAATCATAGTTGGTAAACTGCGTACCGAGGTAATCGTTGGAAACAATGTAAGTATTGGGAATAATACGGCCATTGGCATCCTTGGCCTTCCAGACGCGTACACCGATCTTGCCTTCAGGATTTTTAGTAGGATCAGACCAGTCCTTGCTGCCAATTCTGAATCCGAATGCACCTGTTGGGCTAAATGAACCCTCAGCAGGCGTGTTGGGCAGCCCTTTCCTGGGTAGTAAGGATTGTGCATCGAGGCCGATATGGGTAAAGAGAGCAGTCAGTGTGGTCGATCCTTTGTTGTGCCACCTGAAGGTTTCTGTCTGCGTGCAGCAGTTGTGATATGCCCCCATCTGCCTGACAGTGATCGGTTTGGAGGCATCAGCCCGTACAAAATAGGGCGAAAGAATCTCATCTCCCTTGAGTTTGCTGGGATTGCCCAGATCCGGATCCTTTGAAGTAAATCCGGTACTCGATTTATATCCAAATGCATTAATGATTTCCTGGGCTGTAGGTTCACGAGAACCTTCCCCATATCTCTGGTATAAACCATGCAGGTATAAAATTTTGGACGGGAATTTACTATCGTTTGAAGTAATCGTAAGATTATCCAATAAAACTTTAACCCTCGTAGCCTGGTTGATAGCTATAAACTGCAATTGAAGATCAGCAAATGCGCCTGAATTGATGGTCAGGGGCAGAGCAGTTGATGAATAGGCAACTCCGTTTAATTTTAAAAACTTCCAGGTTGCCGTATTAGATAAAGTAAAATTGCTGATAACTAATGGATCAATGCCTTTGTTATGGATCCGGATCCTTGCCGTATCGTGATTTGCATTGTATCTAAATGGTTCTTGAGTGTCTCTCGTCCATGGATTTTGAATCCGGCAGGCAACAAAATGATCATTTGCCGGAAATTTATCGAGGTTCTCAATAAAAAGCAGGGCATCACCTGACGGTGGCGGTGGTGGTGGGGTAGTACCAGAAGTTGTAATGACAAGTTGTGGTTTATTGGCCGAATTTTCCCTGCTGTTGAAGCTCATATGTCTGTTTTGGTTAGCAGCATCTTTTACTAAAATACTGGCGACCTTGTCTCCGGAAAATTCCGACTGCACAAAATTGGTCACATCCAATTCATAGTATTGTGCCACACCATTCACGCCTGCCGAGCCTAAGGCTGAAGTACTCGCAGCAGGGGCATTGTTCCAGGTAATCCCACTCTCAGTCCAGCCATCAGTTGACACACCAAAAGCTGTTATATTAATTGTTGAAGTGTTTTCAAGATTCTTTCCATAGATACGCAGCTTGGCAGAAACCACAGCACTTACACTACTGAGTGGGAACTTTAAATAGGATACGCGGGTATAACCACTTGAAGATGATCCTTTTATTTGTAAAGTAACATCACTTCCAAAATTGGTACCTGCATATGTTCCATTACGAACAAAGGCATCGGCAGCGGGGGCAACTGTAACATTATCGGTAGTGGTATTATCTGAAGACCCATCATCATAAGTTATGACAAGCTGAGGTTTATTGGCTGTATTTTCACTGCTGTTAAACGTCAGGGTTTTTACTTGATTGGTAGCATCCTTGAGCAAAAAACTGACAACTTTGTCTCCACCAAATTCAGTTTTTACGTAATTGGTAACATCCAGCTCATAATACTTGATCACGTTATTCACGCCTACCGAGCCTAAGGCTGTAGTGCTGGCAGCAGGCGCATTGTTCCAGGTAATGCCCCCTTCGGTCCAGGAATCGCCAGTACCAAATGCAGACATACTTACTGTTGTCGTATTTTCTGTATTGCTGCCATAAACACGCAGTTTGGCAGATACTACATTACTGACACTGGAAAGCTGGAACTTCAGATAAGATACGCGGGCAAAGCCGCTGGTTGTGGTTCCTTTTACCAATAAGGAAACATCACTGCCAAAATTGGTACCTGCGTATGTGCCGTTGCGCACAAAGGCATCCTCAGTAGGGGTTAATGTCACACTGGATTGTGCAAAAACTGATACACAGGTAAAAAAGAATAGAAACCCAACCATGTTGAATCTCATAAAATAATAACGCATGTGCTTGATCGTTGGATTAGGGTGTTTGTTCATAGTTGAAATCACTATTTATAATGATGTAAAGAACTTCAACGGCTACAACTATTGTATAGAAACGAGTAAACCGTTAGTCCCGTTGCCTGCTACGTCTGAAAATTCACAAGAATTTTCTCTTGAGTGTTTCCCAGCAATTTTGATATAATGAGATTGTGTGTTCATCACCTGTTCACGATCATTTTCTTACTGGCAACCTGTTTTTCATCTATCCATAAGCTATATGCATATGTTCCGGCAGAAAGTGCCTTGTTATCTATTTCTACCTGGCCTTTTCCTTTGGTAAGCGACAATGTCTTTACAACTACTCCATTCATGTCGGTAATCAATAACTGAGCAGAACCGGCATCCAGAGGCATATAATAACGAATAATCGTGCTGTTGTTAAACGGATTTGGCACATTCTGTTCTAAGTAAGCAGAGGTAACATCCTCCTGCTCAACGCTATTATTCCCCAACGTAATTTCTGCCACAGTGGTCGTATTTGG
>CBKWHA010000380.1:0-3118 GCA_966674115.1 uncultured Chitinophagaceae bacterium | reverse complement strand
ATCTGCATGGAAAGAAGGATCGGTAAAAGGATTAAAAGCAAGAGGAGCTTTTGAAATAAGCATCAATTGGGCAAATGGCTTATTATCAAATAGTGTTATCAAGTCATTGCAAGGTGGAACATGCGTTTTAAGAACAAATTTGCCTGTATCGGTTAATGGCGTAAAAGCCAAGATGAATAAAACCGGCAACGGATATCTTACAATTTTTGAAACACAAAAGGGGAAGGTTTACGATGTGATTGCATACAATAAGATATATTATGACGGATCAAGTTTGAAAATTGAAGGAAAAGACATCTTTATCTATAGTGCAGCATTTCACTATTTCCGGACTCCAAAGGAACTGTGGCGTGATCGCTTTATCAAAATTAAGGAAGCAGGGTTCAATACAATCGAAACATATATACCATGGAATTTGAGTGAATTAAATATGCCCAGGGATATAAATGATTATTCTCAAATTAATTTTACCGATTTGCAGGAATGGCTCAACATGGCACAAAATGAATTCGGTTTTTACACCGTGTTACGTCCCGGGCCATTTATTTGTGCTGAGTTTGCTGGTGGCGGTTATCCCCGCTGGTTAGCAAAATATCGTCCGGATGACGTTAAGGATTTCTGGTTGCGAAGCGCAGACCCGCGATACCTGGACTGGTGTGACCATTGGTATAAAGCAATTTGTAAACTGATAGCTAAAGAGCAAATTACAGCGAAGCCCAAGGGGAAGAAGGGTGTTATATTAATGCAAATCGAGAATGAATATGACTATCACAAAACCAACAACAAGGTATATGCTTTACAACGCATGTACAAGGCTGCTGTTCATGCAGGGGTTAATATCCCGATATTTACCTGTATGACTACGGAAAGTCGGGGGAGCAGGGACAGTCTGTTGTCTCAGGTCTTTGATTGCGATAATTATTACGTGGGAAAAAAAGATGCCATTACCTGTGCAAAGAGAATGGAAGACCTGAAACAGAAACAGCCGAATGCTCCGGGTTTTGTAACCGAATTGCAAGGAGGTTGGTTTTCGACTGTTAAAGGGGTGTTAAGCGAAGAGCATTATTCCGACGACAAACATTTTTATGCATTAGGGATGATGTCCATCCTCGGTGGTTCAACAGGTATATTCCCGTATGTTTTTGTTGGGGGAACTCATTTTGCCGGCTGGGGAGCCCGAGGGCAAACCACTTCTTATGATTACAATGCTGCGATCCGGGAAAACGGAGCCTTATCCCCCAAGTATTACGCTGCCCGCAACCTGGGTCATTTTATCAAAAACTATGGTTCCCTGTTGATCCATTCAAGGGGCGGTGTTTGTGCCATTCAAAATGTTCCGTCCGAAGTGGCAGGCGGAATCCGTGTGGCACAGGATGGAACCAGATTTGTCTTTTTGCATAACAGTTCGGCGCAGAAAGCCTCCGGAACGATGCTGATTCAACCAGATAAAAGCGCTGAGGCCGGTAAGCCAATGTACAATTATGATCAGAATGAAAACAGGGTATTGATTAATCAGAACACAAGTAAAAATGCGGCTTTACCCGGATTGGCCGATATAAACATTAACTACAGCCTGGAGCCGATGGAAACCAAGGTTTTGATCATTGCTTCGGGTTCAAATCCGGATCAGGGGAAATGGTGGACGTACCAAAGTCCGGAAATGGAAAAGCAACAACCTGTTGTGGTGCGGATAAAAGAAGTTCAGAAGTATGATGAAGATTTTAAAGTCAATTGGCACCCGCTAATGGAAGGTGTTTCACTTCCCGAGATGGGAATCAATGACGTCAGGTATGTACTTTATCGTTCCCATTTCCAATTAACTGCGGAGGAAGCCGGGAAATATCAGCACTTGCTTTTTAATACTTTCTCCAGGGATATTATCAATGTCCAGGTTAATGGCAAGCTGGCTCCGCGGGAATACCCTTCAGAAACCTGGGCTGCCGAAGTTACCAGGCCAAGAGACAAATCCTTCACCTTCATTAAAGAAACAGATTACCTGAACCGTTTTGATGTAAAAAGTTTGTTGCATCCTGGCGAAAATGAAATTGTCTTGGTCTATGAAAATATCGGGCACGAGCATGGCTATTTTCCGATGGAAGAGCTGTGTGGTATCCGGGTAGCGGGTTTGGGCCAGACGGACTCGACCTTGCTGAAAAAACTAAACTGGCAGGTGTCCAAAGATTTAGCCGGGATACAAAATGGCTTTACCCGGCCCTCGTTCAAGCCGCGCATGTGGCAGACCATTCCATTAGATACGTTGAGTAATATCGCTCGTAAAGGGAAAAACATTCAGCCTAAAGGAAAGCAGGATGCATTGTTGACCTGGTACAGAGCCGAATTTAAGTTGCCTGAGGGTGCTACAATCAAAAATACATGGAGGTTACTCATTAATGCTTCGGGAAACGGCTATATCTATGTGAACGGTCATAATATTGGTCGTCATTGGGAGGCTGGCCTGCAAAGGGAATATTATATTCCTGAATGCTGGTTGAATGCAGGAAATAAGCCGAACGTCATTGTAATGGGCCTACGCCAGACTGTAAATGGTGCTGTTATTAAGGCTATGGAAGTAGCTTCCTATACAAATAATGCGGTATCAATGAATAGCCGGTGATTTTTACTACGCTTGGTCAGGTACAACTAATTGTAAACTAAATGAATTAGAAAAGATGAAAGCTACTAACATTGCATTGCCTCTTTCGGAAAAAAGAACAGCGTTCTCTGCTGTTTCAATAAAAGCATTCTTGCACTGCCTTTTATTAATTATTGCTCTTTCTGGAAAAGCACAGAGGGAAAATCCCTTCGGCCATGCGCTGATCCCTGATATGATTGCAGATGCCAGTATCCAGGAGATCAACGGAACGTTTTACTGTTATGCCACAACCGATGGCTACGATCAGGGACTGAAAACTTCCGGGCCCCTGGGAGCCCAACCAAGGCGGACTCATGCAATTGGAAAATGGACAATGGTGGTTCTTTACGCATCATGGTTCAGGCGATTGGGAGGGCCGCACTGCCAGCTTGCTGCCTGTCACCTGGGTTAATGGTTGGCCTATAATTGGGGAGGTAGGCCCCGACACCATAGGCCGTATGGTTTGGACGGCTCAAAAACCAATTA
>CBKWHA010000379.1:0-3248 GCA_966674115.1 uncultured Chitinophagaceae bacterium | reverse complement strand
TTGATAAAACCTGTGCAGGTGAAATGTTAAAAAAAACAAAATTAAATGCGACCAAATCCTCACTGAAGGCCGGTAACAAATAAGCCGTAAACTTTGCAAAAGCAACGCCTACTGCAGCTATTGTTGCCGTTTGGATCACGGAAAAGAAACTCCAGCCATACAAAAAGCCGATCAAAGGATTATATGCTTCTTTTAAATACACATACTGACCACCTGCTTTAGGGTACATGGCACTTAACTCCCCGTAACTTAATGCAGCCGTAATGGTCATAAAACCGGTAATCAGCCAAACCATCAGTAGCCAACCTGCACTGCCTACATTTCTGGTAATGTCTGCACTTACAATAAAAATACCGGAACCAATCATGGATCCGGCAACAATCATAGTGGCGTCTAAGAGTTTAAGGGATGGTTTAAAAGCAGTTGTACTCATATGAATATTTAATTGGTTGTTTCAATGAAAAATGAAATTAGATAATATGCTTCTCAATATCTTATTTACCGCTATTAGGATATTGATGATTTATTGACAGAAATTAACCTGTGCTTTGATGTTAGGCTGTGGAGCTTACAGAATTTTGGCTTATTCTTCTTATATTTTAACCATTATGAACAATGTAGTATTATATTTAGGTTAATTTCTGTAAATTCAACTATTATCTGTTTTTTCCACATTTAAAGCCGGTCGCATGAAAGTTTTACCATTTACTATTCCCGTTTCGCATGATAAAACTATTATCGTTCAGGATGAAACATTACCCTATTTTTACCCACATCTGCACCGTCATGAGGAGATACAATTAACTTTTATTCAAAGAGGAGAGGGGACGCTTTTAGTGGGCAATCACATGCATAGTTTCAGTTCCAATGAAATTTACCTGATTGGTGCCAATATACCACATGTGTTTAAAAGCAATCCATCCTATTTTTCAGAAGAAAATAGTATGAGCATTCAATCACTTACGCTATTTTTTAATCCAAAGGGTAAGCTGGCTTCATTGTTTGATCTGCCGGAGCTTAAAAATGTTCATTCCTTTTTCTCCAGTTATTATAGTGGCTTTAAAGTGCCTGCAAGTTCCTTTGCTGACATCTCCGGTAAGATCTTAAGTATTAAGTATGCTCAGGGACTAGATCAATTGATGCAGTTTTTCCAATTGCTGAAATCGTTAAGTTCTTTGGAAAACCTGGATCCTTTATCACCGGATGTGCAACCAGGTTCTTTGAGTGATTTTGAAGGGGTGCGCATTAGCAAGATCTATAATTACATCATGCAGCATTATAACAGAGACCTGACTCTGGAAGAAGTTGCCGCTGCTGCTTACATGACGCCACAAGCATTTTGCCGGTATTTCAAAAAACATACAAGGTTAACCTTTGTTTCTTTTTTAAATGAGGTGCGCATTAATGAAGCCTGCAAAAAATTGATTGAAGGTTCTTATGACAGTGTATCTTCAATTGCATATGACTGTGGTTTTAACAGTATTACGAATTTTAACCGTGTATTTAAATCAACTTTGGGTATATCGCCCAGGGAGTATTTAAATAAATTTATGAGCAATGTGAATTAATTGAATGAAAATACAAATCACCTTTTTACTTGGCTTACTAATACCTTTTGTTGGACAAGCACAGATAACACCTAAGAGCAAATCCTTCACCCGTTCAGATACATTACGTGGCAGCATTACTGCAGAAAGAGCCTGGTGGGATGTATTGCGGTATGATATTACAGTAAAGCCGGATTACAACAATAAAACAATTGAAGGGAAGAATAAGATCACATACAAGGTACTGAATAGAAGTGGTCTGGAGAAAATGCAGATCGACCTGCAGGTGCCGTTGCACATCGACAGCATTCTATATAACAATACCTCCAGGCTTTCTTTCAGTAAAGATGGAAATGTATGGCATATTGAGGTGCCGGAACAAAAAAGAACTTCCGTTCAATTCATTGAAGTTTATTACAGCGGTAAACCGCATGAAGCCGTCCAACCTCCCTGGGATGGAGGGTGGACGTTTACCAAAGATTCCCTTGGCCGTCCCTGGATGACCGTAACCTGCCAGGGTGTTGGCGCTTCCATCTGGTATCCCTGCAAAGATCATCAAAGCGATGAACCTGATAATGGTGCTTCTCTTACTATGGTTGTTCCAGATACCTTGGTAGCTGTTGCCAATGGCAGATTACAATCGAAAATAGATAACAAAGACGGTACAGCTACCTATCAGTGGAGAGTTGTAAACCCAATCAATAATTATAATATTATTCCTTATATAGGCAAGTATGAGCTCTTTCATGAAGTTTATAATGGTGAAAAGGGAAAACTTGACCTGGATTACTGGGTTTTGGATTATAATGTAGCAAGGGCTAAACAATACATGCCTAAAGAGGTTCATAATACATTGAAAGCTTTTGAATATTGGTTCGGGCCCTATCCCTTTTATGAAGATGGATATAAATTAGTGGACGTACCTCATACCGGTATGGAGCACCAAAGTGCGGTTGCCTATGGCAACTGGTACCAACCCGGATACCGTAAGCGGGATGCTTCCGGAACGGGCTGGGGCTTGAAGTGGGACTTTATCATTGTACATGAAAGCGGACATGAATGGTTTGGTAATAATATCACTACTAAAGATCTTGCCGATATGTGGGTACATGAAAGTTTTACAAATTACAGTGAAACCTTGTACGTTGATTACTTCTTTGGTAAGCAAGCTGCCAATGAATATAATGTTGGTATCAGAAAAGGAATCAGAAATGACAGTCCAATTATTCCTGAATATGGTGTAAATAGAAAGGGTAGTGGCGATATGTATCCTAAAGGTGGTAATATGCTGCACACTATCCGGCATAGTCTTGATAATGATACTTTATTCAGGCAGATCTTAAGAGGACTCAATAAGACCTTTAACCATCAGACAGTTACTTCGCAGCAGATTGAAAATTATATTTCCAAAATGGCGGGCTTTGATTATAGTAAAGTGTTTGACCAATATTTGAGGACTACACAGATTCCCAAGCTAGAGTATTATTTTACAAAGAGAGGTAATCAAGTATTTTACCGGTGGACCAATTGTGTAAAAGGATTCAATCTGCCACTGGTTTTAAAGAATGAACATGCAACTGTAAAGCTATTTCCAACAGAACAGTGGAAGAGCATGGTTCTTAAACAGCATGAGGTGCCTTTATTTGATGCTGCTGCGATTGAGCAGATGTATTATATTAGTCCTATCCAATTAGAAAAAGA
>CBKWHA010000378.1:0-3256 GCA_966674115.1 uncultured Chitinophagaceae bacterium | reverse complement strand
GTATGCTTTTTGAAGAAATTGGAGAAATGGGCCAGTTCATCGAATCCGAGTGTGTAGGATATTTCAGAGATGTTCCAGTCTGTCTGCTTTAATAATATCTTGGCTTCCTGTATGATCCTTTTGCTGATCACCTCAGAGGTCGTTCTGCCTGTATGCTCTTTTAAAACTTTATTGAGATGATTCACATGAACGGCTAGCCTGTCTGCATAATCCTTGGCAGAACGCAGGCTTAGCCGTTGATGTGTTGATTCTATTGGAAATTGCCGTTCCAGCAATTCAATGAATAAAGAAGAAATGCGGTCCGATGCATTTTGCGTACGTTTCAGCGCAGACATAGGCTGCAGCTTTTGTCCGTAGTGGATGACTTCCAAAACAAGGTTGCGCAACAGGTCGTATTTGTAGAGATAATCACTTTGCAGCTCCCTGAGCATCTTGCGGAACATATATTCCAACTCTATTGTTTGTTCGGGTGCCAGTTGAAATACAGGTAGTTCCCCTGGCCGGAAAATGGGCAGATCGTCCAACACAATGCCGGCGTTATTCTTCGACAGGAAATCTTCTGTAAATATGCAGAACAAACCTTTCTGGTCATCATCCTGTGGAAGCCAGTGGTAGGGAATTTTGGGGGTTGCAAACAGCAAAGCACTTTCTTTGATCTCTATTACTTTATCGGCATATTCGGCTATGTTCCTTCCCTGTATCAAACTGATCTTGTAAAAAGCCCTCCTGCTATAAGGCATGGTCCGTTCGCCCGTCTTATTATTAAAGAGCTTTTCTGTTTCAAACACATTAAAATGGCCAATTTCCTTTGTAATTCCCTCCGGAAGTTTGGCTGTCGCTTCCTGGTAGAAGTCCTCCAGGGATTTTTTTGGAATCGTGCCGGTTTGCATGATTCAAATTTACTTACAATGGATCAAATGCTCATGCCGCCAGATGCTTCTATGCGCTGTGCATTGATCCACCGGGCATCATCTGTACACAAAAAGGCTACAATGCCACCTATGTCTTCTGCAACACCTACCCGTCCTAATGCCGTCATATCACTCAACAATTTGTTCATTTCTTTGTTATCGCGCACCATACCTCCTGAGAAATCCGTTTCGATGGCACCCGGGGCGATCACATTCACCTTTATCCTTCTTGGTCCCAGTTCCTTAGCCAAATACCTCGTCAGTGTTTCCACCGCAGCCTTCATGGATCCATAGGCTGAATATCCCGGTGTAGAAACGCGGGCCAGGCCTGAAGAAACATTGATGATGCTGCCACCATCGTTGATCAGGTTCAATGCTTTTTGCGTTAAGAAGTAAACACCTTTGAAATGCACATTCATCAGTTCATCAAACATTTCTTCGGTAACCTGGCCAACCAGTGCATGACGGCCAATGCCTGCGTTATTGATGAGAAAATCGAAGCGGCCGGTGTCAAACTTGTTTTGTAAAACGTCTTCCAGTTTATTGAAAAAGGAATCAAAACTTTTTACATGGCTTGTGTCCAATTGTAAGGCGGCTGCTCTTTGTCCTTTCTGTTCCACCTGGGCAATCACATTCAGTGCATCCTGCTCACGGGTGTGGTAGGTTACGATTACGTCAATACCTTTTTCAGCAAGCCGTAGTGCCATTTCCTTGCCTAAGCCCCGGCTACCGCCTGTTACTAAAGCGATCTTTGTTTTGTTATTCATGTTCGTTGCATTTGATGATGCAAAGTTCATTTGTGAGCGGGGCCTGTTGTTTGAATGAATCAATCCATTGTTTGCAAAATTCAAATATCTCCTCTTCCGGCTCATTGCGTCTCAAATCGTCTCATTTTGATGTCATGCTGGTTACTTATGAAGGTTAATTTGCCTTAAGATACTTCACATGTAAATACAACCATGTACTTAAACTATTTTAAAACAAGGGTGGAATCATTAATGATTTGGTCAATTCTTAGTTGAACCGTTGTCGCTGTCTATTTCTTTTGTACACGACAGGTAAAGAATGCAAATTATTCCTTTCAAAAATTTTATGCAGTAAAAGGGAAAAGCCTCTTTATTTTCAATAATCTTGTCACTGGGCCGCATGTCGCAGCCCCCTTTAACTAAGAAATTCAATATGCAGCAAATAAACAATTTGGAACGCTATACCTCTGTCGGCAGTTTTACTTGGCCTATCCACAAATTCTTCAGTCAGCGGCTGAATATCTACAACCTTCTCAAAATCAACTGAATATAATTCTTCAGTCACCGACTGAAAAATCTGCCGGGCTACCACAAACACCTGGAAAACTGCTCTTGGAAAAGCTTTCCTTCACACATTTTGTAGAGCTTGTCAAATGCGAAGAACCCTTAAAACGGCTCTTTTATGAAACCCAGGCACTTAAAAGTCAATGGTCTGTACGAGAGCTTCAACGGGCTATGAATAGCATGCTCTATGAACGAACAGGGCTCAGTTCTGATAAGAAGGCAATAGTTGAAAGCCACAAAGTTGGATCAGAATCGCAAATTGACGATGTCTTACGAAGCCCTTACGTCCTGGAATTTTTGGGATTGGAAGAAAAACCATCCTATTCTGAAGGCGACTTAGAGCTGGCCATCTTAAATCATCTTCAAATTTTCCTTTTGGAGATGGGCAGGGGATTTTGTTTTGAAGCTAGGCAAAAGCGAATCACTTTTGATAATACACACTACCGGATCGATCTGGTTTTCTATCATCGAATCTTAAAATGCCATGTCCTGATTGATCTGAAATTGGGCGAATTCAATCATGCAGATGCAGGACAGATGAACGTTTACCTGAATTATTATAAGGAAAACGAAATGGAGAAGGGAGATAATCCACCGGTGGGTATCATTCTATGTGCCGGAAAGAATGAAGCTCTTGTAAAGTATGCTACCTCTGGACTCCCGCAAAAAGTATTTGTTTCTAAATATTTGATCAATCTGCCCAGTGAAAAGGAGTTGGAAAAAATCATTCTGGAAGAGCAACAAAAAATCAGTTAAGTGTTAGGTTAAACTCTTTGATAAGGCAATTTGTTGGTGCTCCCATCTTCTACGTTGGACACATTTGTACTACAATAACATCTAAATAGCGCTATTTCTTGGCAATATAAAAGACTTGGAGCAGCTAATTTCTGCCATTCAGCAGGTTAATACAGCCTTAACCTTGCGCAACTGGATCATTGGTCTGTATATGGTTGAATATGAGCAACAAGGGCAAGACCGTGCTGAATATGGACAGAGACTGTATAAAGTAGTTACCGATGAATTAAAGTCTAAAGG
>CBKWHA010000377.1:0-3261 GCA_966674115.1 uncultured Chitinophagaceae bacterium | reverse complement strand
AGTAGTATGGTACGCTAAATCCCAAAATCCCTAAATCTCAAAATCAGCAATATCTTAATATCCCCAAATTCCCTTTCCCCTGTTTATCTTTGCGGCCTTTAGAAAAATATACAATGACCATCTCCTACAATTGGCTGAGCGAATATTTACCCGTTAAGATCGAACCCGAACGCCTTTCCCGCATCCTGACCTCCATCGGTCTCGAAGTGGAAAAAATGGAAGCTTTTGAAGAAGTAAAAGGCGGACTCAAAGGTCTTGTGATTGGCGAGGTGCTCGAAACAGAAAAGCACCCCAACGCCGACAAACTGACCGTTACAAAGGTGTCCACCGGCGGCAAAGACCCCCTACAGATCGTTTGCGGCGCTCCCAATGTGGCAGCCGGCCAGAAGGTAGTAGTGGCCACCGTAGGTACCACCATCTACCCGGCAACCGGCGATCCTCTGACCATGAAAATTGCCAAGATCCGCGGCGTAGAAAGCTATGGCATGATCTGCGCCGAAGACGAAATTGGTCTTGGCACTTCCCACGCAGGCATTATGGTTCTGAACCCCGACGTCAAAGTGGGGCAAACCGCTGAAGAATACTTTAAACCATATACTGATATTATATATGAAATAGGCCTTACCCCCAACCGCATGGACGCCATGAGCCATTGGGGTGTAGCCCGCGACGTATGTGCCTATATTACCCACCACGATAAAAAAGAAGCAAGGCCGGTATTGCCGCCAACTACTTTTAAAGTGGACAACCAATCATTAAAAATTTCTGTAGCCTTAGAGGCAGAAGTGGCCTGCAAACGTTACTCCGGCGTCTGCATCAGCAACATCAAAGTGCAGGAATCACCCAAATGGCTCCAAAATAAACTGAAAACCATCGGCCTGCGCCCTATTAATAATATTGTAGACATCACCAACTTTATCCAGTACGAAACCGGCCAGCCGCTACATGCCTTCGACTACAATGAGATCAAAGGCGGCAAAGTGGTGGTAAAAATGCTTCCGGAAGGCACGCCTTTCATCACCCTCGATGAAAAGGAAAGAAAACTGAGCGCCGAAGACCTGATGATCTGTGACGCAGAGGAAGGCATGTGTATTGCCGGCGTTTTTGGCGGACTCCATTCCGGCGTTTCCGAAAAAACAACCAACATTTTCCTGGAAAGTGCCTGGTTCGATCCTACGTTTATTCGTAAGTCATCTTTCCGCCACAACCTGCGAACCGATGCGGCCAGCCGTTTCGAAAAAGGCGTGGATATCTCCAGCACCGTCAACGTGCTGAAACGAGCAGCGGCGCTCATTAAAGAAATAGCCGGCGGTGAGATCGCCTCAGATATCGTAGACATATACCCTGACCCTCAGCCAAAACAACAGATCGTTTTCAAGTCTCAGTACCTGAAAAAACTGAGTGGCAAGAACTACCACCCGCAAACAATAAAGAATATCCTGCAAAGCCTGGGCTTTACCATATTACGAGAAGACGTGGATGCTCTCTTCCTGGAAGTGCCCTATCACAAGCACGACATCAGCATCCAGGCCGACCTGGTGGAGGAGATCCTCCGCATTGATGGCTTGGACAATGTGACCATCCCAACGTCCATCACCATTACGCCCGCTGTTGAAGAAAATGCCGGTGCTGACAACCTGAAAGAAAAGCTTGCCGGAATTTTGGTAGGTTTTGGTTTCAACGAGATCCTGACCAACTCGATAACCAATTCTAAATACTTCTCCGAAAAAGAATTAAGTCAGACTGTTAAGCTGCTGAACAACATAAGCATCGAACTCGATGTAATGCGCCCGGCCATGCTGCCGACAGCTTTGGAGGTGATCGCCTTCAATTTGAACCGGAAAAACAATGACCTCAGATTCTTCGAATGGGGTAAAACATATAAAACAACAGAGGTGGGCAATTATGAAGAAACCTCTCACCTCTGTATCTATCTCACAGGCTCCATGGGCGAAAACCATTGGAAAGGCAAGGGCAAACCCGCCGACATCTACTATCTGAAAGGAATTGTAGAAGCTATTTTCAAAGCAGCCGGCGTTCCCGTTTCTTTCTCCACCGGAGCAAGTGCCAACGGACTGGAACTGGCCATCACCGGCTCGGTAAACGACACCAAATTGGTCGAACTGGGACGCGTTTCCGGCAAAACAACCCATCAATTCGACATCAAGCAACCCGTTTTCTATGCCAACTTCAACTGGGACGAACTGGTAAACCTGTCTTTGAAAAGAAAGATCAGCTACCGCGAGATTCCAAAGTTCCCGGCCGTGGAAAGAGACCTCGCCATGGTTGTTCCAAAAGATCTGAAATACGAAGCCATCAAAGCTCAGTTGGACAAACTGCGCCTCAGCAAGCTGCAACACATCCAGTTGTTCGATGTCTTTGAAAGCGAGAAGCTAGGTGCCGGCAAAAAATCTTTGGCTGTCAATTTCACCTTCCTCGATGAAGAAAAAACCCTCACCGACAAGGAAATTGACACCTGGATGAATAAAATAATGACAACCCTGGAAAAAGAACTTGGTGCAGAAATTAGAAAATAGATATTACGCACTCATTACTTACTCCAGGAAAATACTTTCCTGGCAGCAGGTACTAACTACACCACTGATACTGGATCATACATAGTCGCCGGCAAATCCGTCACCACAGGCATAAATGCCGCCTTTGGTGCATCCTCCTCTTCATCTGAAGGTTGGAGTAAGTAATGAAGGTTTTGTTTAACAGGATTGAAAAGATTTAAAAAAGTATTGATAGAAGAATTTTATTCAAAGCTTTCAAATGAAGGAAACTTCTAACAACGGAGCAAATAAAAACGCCCCTGTTAAGCCAGTTCAGCCCCTGCAAGATGCTGCAGGTGAAGCTACAGGCATTGATGCCCAGTTCAACAACATCAGTGGGAAACTCCAGCAATTGCTCAAAAAACAAAGCCGCCTGCAAAAGGAAAATGAACAACTCCGCCAGGAACTGGAAGAGAGTCGTAAAAAGCAGGCAGCTTACGAGCAGCACATCCTGGAACTGGAGCACCGCATTACCGTTTTAAAATTAGGCTCCGGCGACATGCCCGAAAAAGACAAAAAGCAATTTGAAAAAACCCTCAATCATTACATCCGCGAAATCGACAAATGCATAGCCCATCTTAGTCAATAAAACCCATTTTCAAATTCACTAATTTTCAAATTAACTCATCATCACATTACTCTTCATTATTATATCATGAACAACCTCATACCTACCAATCTCGTCATCGGCGACCGCACTTACAGG
>CBKWHA010000376.1:0-3290 GCA_966674115.1 uncultured Chitinophagaceae bacterium | reverse complement strand
GTGAAGGTTGGCACTACCATCGCAATATGGGCATTCGATTTTCTTTTTCATGTTCATGCATTTTTAAGCGGATAAGTCATGGGAAATTCAGCAGGATGAAACGACATGCAATCAGCAGGTTTGTTTTTTAAGCCTTTACTGATTTTTATGTACACTTCAACTCCCTTTACTTGTATTCCGAACTCATAGTAGTCAGGCAACGTCCTATCATAAGTATCGTTTTTAGGTCCGGCATAATAATCTTCTACCTTTAAGTTCATTATGTATTCCAGTCTCTTAATTGCCGTGATGTCGAGGTCAGCTAATGCTTGCAGGTTTTTATCCCTTGGACGAAAGCTGATTTCAAAGAATCTGATCTTTTCTTTAAGCTCCTTCAAAAATTGCTCGACTTCTTGTTTTGTCGCCATGGGGCAGCAAAGCTAGGGTATTTACACAATTTTATAGAATTTTACTACATTTTGCAATAAATATGCCACAAATAAGTGGAACTTTTGAGATCTTTTTAAGACAGTTTGTCCCTATATTTGTATTGCCTGTATCGCATCAAGGTCGGCTTCAAGCCGTTGAAGGGTATCCTTCTTAGTGTGACGATGGGCCTTTTTTATGCTCTTAACTTTGCTCTTCGCCATTGTATAAATTTTGGCATCTATCCACTTTTTGGGGGCAGGTGAAAAAACTAAATGCCACCCATATACTGCACACCATCAACCTTTCGCTTAAAGGCACCCACGCCCACGATCAGCTCATTTTTAACCGGCACATGCAAGCGCCAGGGCACTCCGTCCAGCTTGGCCAGCATGGCTACGGCAATGTTGGTCAGACTATATTCATATTTGATCTTTGGGTTACCCAGCTTCTCCGCATACTTGCTTAATCGCTTACGGTTTGCAGTTGTACGTGCAGCGAAAAGCACTCATATACATAACAATCCGCAGTATTCAGCTTGCCGGCAGGCACCCATACCTGGTTTTCATTAATAAACCCCGTACGCACGATCATTTGGCGCTGGTGCTTAAAGTAGGTATATATCTTACGGTTAAAATAGCGCTTGACCAATACGGGATTATCAGTCCTGGGATCAATCACCAGCGGAACAAAACCCTCCATGGGCTGATCAAAAGATGTCGCCACGAAATCCTGTTCAGAATTTTCAATGCCCGGAAAAATAGTTTCCAGTTCATCAGGAAACAAGCTCCTGTGCAGGCGATGAGCCTTCGGCTGCTCCTCTCTGTGAAAATAGAGGGTAATATTTTCCTTCGGCCAGTCAAACGGCAGTATATTGAATTGCAGGTTTTGGTAGCTCATAGTGGTACTTGTTTTGGCTGTAAAGGGCGCCAATGTAGTAAATTTCTTCACTTGAGCAGCAAGGTTATTACCTATTTATACATTTTTTACGAATACCGAGGTCGGCCTGGTAAGACCTGATATTCTTTGTGTTCAGGAAACCTTTCAGGTAGGCGGTTGCGGGGTAAGGAGTGTTGAACTGTGTAAAAGGAGGAGTGATCAAAAATACTGGTGCTTCTAAAACGGCTGATTTAATCGGTAAAAGTATTGCAAGCTTATGGATTATGGAATTTGTTTTTGATAGCTCAGTGATCACTCTTGTTGCGGCAATAATCCAGAATATGTGCTGGGATCCGTAATCCGACATATAATTCGCTAGCGTCAATGTATTCTGCCTGGCGCAGATCGCTGCAGATTTTTTCCTGCTCATCGACCGGGATAGCGATTATGTCCTCTAAAGTAGAAATGACCACCTGATTTGATTTAGATGGTGTTTTTGCATGCGGAAATTTATATTTATTGATCCGGGCGATAGCTCTGTATGTTAATGATTCTCTCATCAGGGGCTCTATTTGTAGTGCTTTGTCAAATTCGGCAATGGCTTCGTCGAACCGGCCTTCCAGCACCAGAAGCAGTCCTCCTTTGAAATAGGTATCTGTATTTGTACTGTCTGCCAGCCATAGCTTATAAAAAGCTTTATTTGCCTCTTTAATATCTCCGGTGTTGATGTAATTGTTAAATCTGATGGTGTAAAAAGTGGCATCATCATTTTTTTTGTCAGGAAGTAACATTTTATTCCTGACCAGTCTCATCTGCTTTACTTTTCCTGAAGAATAATAGACAACAAATGTGTCGCAGGAAGTTTGCTTTTTAGGTCTCCTTTCAGTTTGAACTTGTCCATTGATAAAGTATAGTTGCCAGTTGCCGCTGTTTTTGCCTTCCGTGTATTCTCTTGTTTCTGATAACGCGCCATTTGTATAGTAATAAGTAGAAGTGCCATGTAATAATCCATCTTTATACAGGGCCACTGATTTTTTGTTACCATTTTTGAAATACACGGTCAGTGCTCCATTCTGTTTGCCATCCAGCAATGTTCCTTCACTTTGTATTCTTCCGCTATTATAGTAGTTAATGTATTTTCCACTATAAAGAGTATCACGATGATACCAGAAACCGTTATTCATGACCATCTGCTTAAGGCTAGGTAACCTTTTTATACTATCAGGCCGGTTCCTGTATAGTTTGGTAAAAATATAAGCAATGCCATCTACCTGCTCCCAACCTAGCAGCTTTAAGGTGTCTTTGTTCTTGATAATAGTAATGTCCGCAATATCTTCCTGCGTTATAGAATTCCATTCTTCCGGGTCTGTCAACTGGGGAATAGAGTCTATAATAAATAATATTTTTTCACTTGAAGATTGTGCAAATGAAAAGATACTGAAGGATAAAAAGCATGCAAAAAGAAATAAGAGTTTATTCATGTAGAGCGTTTGGTGAAGGTGCGGCTGGCTAAAGATAAATAGTTTTCTGAAGTTTAAAATTGAGTTTGACTGCAGTAACAAAACGTTCAAAAGATATAGGCTTCAGAAGGTAATTAATAGTATCTAATACTATTTTCAATTTAGTAGTATGGATGTTGGGGTATTACTGATATTGTGGTTTAGAAATTTTGAAATTTAAAATACCATACTATTCAATTCAATACTCCGGTATTTTTTAGGTTCTAAGTCTGCCGAAGTTCAGACTTTCTTCATAAATCCATTTGTATTTTTTGCACCTGGAATCAAGATCTAGTTGTGAAAAATTCTGTTGGTTAGCAGTTCATTCAGCACTCATTTCTTACCGAATATTTACACTTCCCAATACAGGTTGCAGATCTTTTATTTCTTCAGGCCATTCGCTCTGCCAGGGATAAATACCTTTAACTGTCGGATAAATACATTGAAGCACTGGAAACTCAGTGTCTTTGTAGTACCATTGCGCGTAACCTAAGTATTCCCGGTAAT
>CBKWHA010000375.1:0-3317 GCA_966674115.1 uncultured Chitinophagaceae bacterium | reverse complement strand
AATAGGTAACCAATTGCTCCACTACCTTATCAATCTCCTTGAGGTCTTTACTGATCTTTGAAATGTCCTGACCAAACTTCTGCAAACAATAATCCAGGTGGGGCAGGTATATTAGCGTAAGCGTAGGATCGTATTTTTTATCAGTATAAACAGAAGCGTCGGCTATCCATTGAGTAGACGTAATATCAGCCCCAGGGCCCCAGAATTTAAATAAAGGAAATTGCCCTAACTCCTTTTGCAATTCATCTCTTAGATCGGCTGGATGTGCATAACAATCCGGCATCTTGCGGCCATCGGCTAAGTAATTAGGTCGGGGGGTTACAGAAAAGTCAGCACTTGAATACATATTGTACCACCAAAACATTTTTGAAGTAGTAAAACCAGGATCCTGCTTTTTGGCCCGCTCCCATATTTTCTCCGCCTGCACTAATTTGTTGGATTGCTTCCAGAATTTGACCTCGCAATCTGAACGATCATACCAGCCATTGCCTACAATTCCATGTTCATTTGGCCACTTCCCGGTAATGTAAGTTGATTGAACTGATGTAGTGACTGCCGGCAGCATTGGGGAAATGGTTTGCAGCTTTCTTTTACTGCAATAGTTTTTCAAAAAGGGTGTCTGATCTCCTATCAATGAAGATGACAGGCCCACTATATCAATAACTACAGTTTTATGCATGATGCGTTTGATTAAAGGCCGAATGAGTTGACTTTTGTTTGAACAGTCCCAACACCCATTGCAATTCTCTGACTATGGAATCATCAATGGGTGAACGCATTTCGCTGGGTAATACTTCCCAGGTATAGGTTTCAATTTCTAAATGCGAAGTGATAGGCTGCTGCATATGAAGGTTCAGCACTTGTTCAATATCCTTTTGAGTAGATTCTAAAACCCCGTAGCTTTCAATAAATAACGGCACGTGAAAATGTGCCCGCCATTCAACAGTAGATGGATGAACAGCATCAGGTAAGGCATCAGGTATATCAGCATACCTTTTTAAAGCTCCATCTTTTTCCATGCCTACAACCTGGTGCAGGTAAGTTGGTTCGTTTAAAAATGTAAATGCATCAATAATCGGCTGCCTTTTTTGTACCGGTTCCGGAAAAGATGCCTTCAATGCGGCGCTGATCTGTATTTTACCGGTTTTAATGCCAAGTTCCCTTAACTTCTGCATTACGATTGCATGGTCCTCATAACAAACTGCAAAGTGGCAAATATCATAGCATAATTGTACATGGTCTTTAATTAAGGAACTTGCCTGTTCTTCACTACATCCAAATCTTTGTTGCAAATAAGGTATACCTAAAGGCAACAAGTATAATGAGTACCAGTCAAAAAATCCCTGGCTCTCCCCTAATAATCCATCAGGTTCCGGCTCTACATCCAGATGCAACAGTTTACCTGTAGATTCTTTTATCCGGATCAACGCTTCAACCACTTTTAGAATATGTAGGGTCGTTTTTTCATAAATGGCTCCAACATTCTCTTTTGTATGCCAGAATTGATACGACAATGGAGAAGTGGAAATACCACCATCCATGCCAGGAGGTAATAGGACAGCCAGGATCTGTGCCAAGCGATTGGTATATTCCACCCGGTCCTGAGTGGTCCAATCTGGTGCATGTACCTGGTCCTTAACTTCAGTATGATGAAAGCTACCATAAGGGAAACCATTTATCGTAAATATATAACAATCCTGCTCCTGCAGCCACTGTTGAAAAGCGCTCAGATTTTCTTCTTCGACTAGCTCCAGGCTTGCTATGCTGGACAGTCGCAAACCTATACCGAATGACTGTTGCTTCGCTATTTGTTGTTTGATACGTGGAATATGCTTTTTTAGTTGTGCAAAATGATCGCTCCAGCTTTCGCCTGTATGTATATTGCTGCAATAAGTAAGATGCCCGTATGGTGTTTGCATGGTCTGGATTTATTTGGTATAAGCTTTCAACCAATCACTTGCCTGGTGTAATAAATGCACATCCAGTTCATTTACTTCAATGCCCCTTCCAATGCTTTCTAATAACATAATGGTTAGCTTTCCTCCCAAATGCTCGCGAAACTCGTTCAATCCATTAAGTACCGGGCTATTGTCGTCATTGATATCCAGTAGCGGATGGGTTATGGAGAACCCAAGAGTGCGCAATACATCAATGACTCTTTTCGCAGCATCTTCTTCCAACCTGCCCGATACAAACGAATAAGCGGTATCCAGGGCAATACCCATTGCTACTGCTTCACCATGCCGGATTGAAAACTTGGTTAATTGTTCGAGTTTATGAGCACTCCAATGACCAAAATCCAGGGGACGCGAAGAGCCGGTTTCAAAGGGATCACCACCTGCTATGTGCTGAAGGTGCAACTCGGCACATCGCTTTATTAAGTGTTCCATTAGTTCCATGTTTCTATCTGCCAAAGCTTCTGCATTCTCTTCCAGCCAAATAAAGAAAGCCTTGTCTTTGATCAGCGCAACCTTAACGGCTTCAGACATACCCGAACGCCAGTCAGCATCAGATAAGGTTGTGAGAAAATGATAATCATTAATTACAGCTACCGGAGGCGCAAAAGTGCCCAGGAAATTTTTCTTCCCATAATAATTGATACCGTTCTTCACCCCGATACCGGAATCGTTCTGTGAAAGTACAGTTGTAGGAATTCTAATGTGCCGGATACCACGATGTGCTACTGCAGCAGCAAAGCCGGCCAGATCCAGCACAGAACCGCCGCCAATAGCAATTAAATAAGAGTGGCGGTCAATACCAAATCTGTTAACGGCATCCAGGATTTCATGTAAAAAAGCTTCTTCGTTTTTTACACGTTCACCACCAGGAACAAGAACAAAATGATCAACAACTGACAAATTCTTTTCCCCGGCAAAATAGCTCTTGATCTGCTGTATCAAATTTGAATGGTGTAGCAGCATGCCTTCATCCACCACAAACAAAAGCTTTTGAGGCGTATCTTTTTTTTCCTGCTGAAAAAAAAGACGGAGTACCGGATTGTCAGAATGGAAAATATGTTTTGAAAAAAATACTTTATACTCAAAGCGTACGCTAAACGATTGTTGCAATTGATCAAACAAATGGAAGTCAAATGGAACTACTGTTTCTTTGGTCACAGGTGTCATAAACTTTATGGTATGTACTTAAATTTCCAGAAAACACAATAATAAACAACAATTTAACTGCTCAAGTTACAGCAAATACTTTTGACAGTAATAATGAAACCGGCAGTAAAGCCAGTATCACGAGTGCAAATAAAAAATGGCCGGATGCTGCAGCCCAACTGGCATTCATGACGATCAAACTGATAACACCTG
>CBKWHA010000374.1:0-3351 GCA_966674115.1 uncultured Chitinophagaceae bacterium | reverse complement strand
ACTACACCGTCAGACTCGATGTGCAGACACAACATGGATGTACAGATTCTGCTTTCTACTCCATCATCAAAGTGGCCCAGAATCCCCAGATTGCAATTACTGGCGATACCGCCATCTGTACGAACGAGCCGGTTCAGTTTACAGGCCAGATCACCCGTCCGGACACCGCTGCGGTCAGGTGGCTGTGGCAGTTTCCCGACGGCAGGAGTTCCACACTCCAGAATCCGGAACTGCAATTGTTTCCTGTACCGGGCAGTTACCAGGTAAGAACTTTTGTTACCAATAGCAGCGGCTGTAAGGATTCCGCCTTTTTACCACTGCACGTGCACCCAAAACCAACGATCAGCATGCCCGCAGTCTTGCATTTGAATGGAACTTCATTGACCATCCCCGCAACTTATTCACCTGGTGTAACAAATTATACCTGGTCGCCGGCAGAAGGGCTTAGCTGCACCAACTGCCCGCAACCAGAAGTCTCAAGTAAATTCTCTACTAAATACACAGTTGCTGTAACTGATGAAAATGGATGCCGTAATGTTGGTACCGTGCATGTAAATGTTCCTTGTAAAAACGCTGAAGTATTTGTACCCAATACGTTTACACCTAATGGTGACGGTAATAATGACATCTTTTATGTACGCGGGAAAGGACTCTTCAGGGTAAGATCATTCAGGATATTCAACCGCTGGGGCGAAGTGGTGTTTGAAAAAAGGGAGATACCGGTAAACGTGGAAAGTCCGCAATATGGCTGGGACGGAAAACACAAAGGGGCTAATCCATATCCTGGTGTCTACATATACCAACTGGAGGTTTATTGCGACAATGGCGAGATCCTCCACTTCGAAGGCAATGTGGCTTTAGTACTGTAACCCGTAAACAAGGAGGACCAATGTATGCCTTACATTAATGCAGACGGAGCACGCATTTACTACGACGACAGAGGTAGTGGTCAACCCGCTCTTCTATGCTTACCAGGTTGGTGTTGCCACCACACCATGTTCGGCCCCTTAGCAGACCGTTTGAGCGCAGATTATCGTGTATTGGTGGTAGACTGGCGTGGGCATGGATTTTCACAGGCATCCAACCAGGATTTTGGATTTACTGAAATGGTCGATGATGTTCTAACCTTGGTTCAGGATAGTGGTGCACAGTCAGTAATCCCTATTGCCCAGGGACAAAGCCCATGGATAGCCATTGAGTTAAGTCGTCGGCTGGGTGATCGTGTACCAAAGATCATTGCCATCAGTTGGCCAGCCATTACCTTCCAGGGAAACCCGGTTGCCAATCGCTTTCTTTCAGAAATTAATGCTTTGCAGGATAGTAACCAATGGCGTCAATCGGCTGAACAATTACTGAAGATATTTGTAGGTGGCGCCCCCGCTGCTGTGGAATCGCAAATGCGAAGCGAGATGGAAAGTCATGGCTTTGAAATGTGGGCACGGGCAGGTCGTGAGATTACCACCATGTATGAACGCGAAACCGAACCGCTGCTGGCCCTGAGCAAATTGAATCCGCCCGTTCCTTTTCTTCATATCTATGCGCAACCTCCAGCACCGGAGTACTTGTCAGCCCAGGAGTCATTTGCCCAAAATCATCCCTGGTTCACTGTACAACGTTTAGATGCCGTGAGCCAGTTCCCAACTCTCGAAGTGCCTGATCAAACAGCTAAAGTGATCAGAAAATTCATTCAATAAATAGCCCCGGTACTTGTTTATGTACCGAAGCTATTTTAACAACAATTAAGAAACTACTTTTTCCTTCTGTCTCATTACTCCTGCCGCCAACACCATTTCAACCAATGCCTTTTTGGTCTCCTCCCAATGCCGCGTCTTTAACCCACAATCAGGATTCACCCATAATTGTTCGGCAGGTATTACCGCTATGGCTTTCTCCAATAGATCCACCATCTCAGCTTTGGACGGCACCCTTGGCGAATGAATATCATATACACCCGGACCAATTTCATTCGGATATTGGAACGCCGCAAAAGCATCCAGCAGCTCCATCTGCGAACGCGAACATTCAATTGTGATCACATCTGCATCCATATCAGCAATATGCTGAAGGATGTCATTAAATTCAGAATAGCACATATGGGTATGGATCTGTGTTTCATCCTGTACACCACTCGATGCTATACGGAACGCTTTAACCGCCCATTGCAAATAATGCTGCCAATCCACTTTTCTCAACGGCAACCCTTCTCTTATTGCAGGTTCATCAATCTGTATGATCCTGATCCCGGCTTTTTCCAGGTCTGTCACTTCATCACGAATAGCCAACGCTATTTGCGTACACGTTTGCGAACGTGGCTGGTCATTTCGCACAAACGACCATTGCAAAATAGTAACAGGCCCGGTCAACATGCCTTTTACATACTTCTTTGTAAGCGATTGAGCATATTCGGCCCATGCTACCGTCATCGCATGAGGCCGGTATACATCACCATAAATAATTGGAGGCTTCACACAACGGCTGCCATAACTCTGCACCCATCCGTTCTTTGTAAATACAAACCCTTCCAACTGTTCCCCAAAATACTCCACCATATCATTGCGTTCAAATTCACCGTGTACCAATACATCCAATCCTATTTCCTCCTGCCAGCGAATAGCTTTTTCGGTTTCCTGCTTTAGCAGGGTTTCATATTCAGATGCATTCAACTCTCCTTTTTTATACTTTGCCCGCCATGCACGCACTTCTGCTGTCTGCGGAAATGAGCCAATAGTTGTTGTCGGAAACAAAGGCAGATGCAACGATTGTCGCTGTTTATCCTTACGTTCAGAAAAAACACTCCTGCGTTTGGCATCCCCCTCCGAAATGGCCTGTACCCGTTGCTTCACCTTTTCATGATGTATCAACCTGGAGATCCTCCGGCTTTCAATAGCGATCTGGTTGGACTTTAATTGTTCCAAAGCCGTTTTATGACCTTCAGGACTTGCCAACTGTTTAAGTGTTACTACTTCACTGATCTTTTGCTTGGCAAATGCCAGCCATTGTTTTATTTCTGGCGTTAAAGTTTCTTCGTTGATCTCTAACTCCAGATCACAGGGCACATGCAAAAGCGAGCAGGAAGGAGCAATGAATACCCGTTCACTACCAATGTCAGCAACAGCTTTATTGATCAACTCCAGGGAACGCTGATAATCGTTTTTCCAGATGTTCCTCCCATCCACTACACCAAGCGACAAACTTAATTGCCTGGGAATAGCATGCAGCACTGCACCCAATTGTTCAGGGCAACGCACCAGGTCAATATGCAAAGCACAAACAGGCAGCGAAGCTGCTAATAACAGGTTATCTTTCAGTCCTTCAAAATAGGTAGCGATCATTATCTTCAGTGCAGGAAAC
>CBKWHA010000373.1:0-3352 GCA_966674115.1 uncultured Chitinophagaceae bacterium | reverse complement strand
CGAAGCAGCGCATCATGTTCAATAGATGCGGTAAATGTCATAGAGGGCGAATTGTTGTCCTTTTCATTCCCGATAATATGCTTCTTCATACTTTGGCCAGTAGCCTTGTATCCGCCTCCTGCTGCATTCAATTCAGGATAAAAGTCTCCATTAAGTGTAAACGAAGCTTTTCTTCTTACGCTATCCTTTGCATCATAATTCAGGTACAAATCATAAGTAGGCGTCAAAGAAAGCCATGCACCATTTTTTTGCGGGTTAATATCATTTGATGGAGAATAAGTCAACAACAAATTGCCTTCTTGCCAATTAATACTTGGGCCAGTAGCCCACTGAAGTGCAAATAATGCTTCCTCGTTATCATTGAATTGAGATTGGAACAGGTTATAATAATTATCCAACAACTTCAAACCACTCTGATTACAAACATTTCCAGCAAAATGTTTTGCGCTGTCTAAATACTTCTGATCACGTGTGCCATTGCCTCCCAAACCGGCCATCGTCAGGTAAACTTTTGCCAGCATGCCTTGAGCCGACCAGGTTGTAACCCGGCCTTTTTCATCGGTAGCAGGTAGGCTTTTTGCAGCAAAACTTAGATCATTTGTAATAAATTTATAAACATCGGCAACAACGTTACGTTTTACCAAGGGGTCTTGGATAAGCTTGCTGTTGTCTTCAATGATAGGGACCGCACCCCACAAGCTAGCGAGATAATAATAAGCCATTCCACGAATAAATTTTGCTTCGCCTATAGCCGCATTTTTATCCGCCTCACTAATGGATTTATCCGCCTTTTGTTCTATGGAGTTAATAACACCATTGCATTGGCCAATCAAAATGTACAGCCCTTTCCATCCACCATTTAATACACTATTCCCTGCAGTAATGGTGCGTGTATAAAGCTGCACCCAATCACCGTTCCATTGACGGTTGCAGTTTCCGCTTAATATATCTCCCAAAGGCAAAAAGGCTTCGTGATGCCATATGCCCCAGGGAGAACCACCATAAAGATTGGCGGTGGCTAACCTTAAATCTGATGTGGTTTTATAAAAATTATCCGCACTTATTTGCGATTGCGAAGGACGGTCGAGAAAGCTTTTCTTGCACGCTAAAGAGGAGACCGCAACAAGCGCAATCAGTACAATCTTATTAATATGTTTCATGATCTCAAACTTTTTTATTTAGTTAAATTCAGGTTCACGCCGAATGTAAATGTCCGCGGCTGAGGATAATATCCCCCATCCCAGCCTGCCTGTAAGGGATTCCAGGAGCCGATTTCAGGGTCCATACCTGAATAATTTGTTATGATGAAAGCGTTTGTAACAGTTGCATAAACCCGGAGTGCATGTATATGCGCTTTGGATAATAACCGTTCAGGAAGTCTGTATCCCAGTGTAATGTTTTTGCACCTGATAAACGAACCATCTTCAATAAACAAGTCGGATGGGCGAAGATTTTCGGCCGTATTATCATTTCGCAAGCCGGTTATTTTTGTGTTGGGATTGGCCACGTAGGCATTTTTGACATCAGCACGTGATCCATTGGGATCGAGATACTCAATCCTGGCATAGTTTAAAACATCCTTGAAATAGTTGGTATTATTCCGGGGATAGGTTTGCGAAATCGTCAACTGGTTGAACACTTTGTTTCCATAACTTCCGCTAAGAAAAATGTTCAGGTCAAAATCTTTATAAGTAAAGGAGTTGTTGAAACCAAACTGGAACTTGGGTAAAGGAGATCCCAAAAACGTTTGGTCTCTTGCGTCAATGGCACTATCTCCATTCAGGTCCTTGTATCTTCTATCACCATACCATATTCCACCACCATCAGGCGAAACAGTATAAGGCTTGCCGCTTTGGTCCACAGGCAGAATTGTAAAATCCTCAGGCTTGGCATAAATGCCATCGAATTCATACCCATAGAACGAACCGATTGACTGGCCTACCACTGATTTCGCAAAAACATAACCATTGTAGCTTTGAGACAGGTTGGCTCCTGCATCACCATTACCCAGACTGATTATCTTATTTATGTTGTGTGAAACAGTGAAGTCGGTTCTCCATGTCAGATTCTTATTCCTGATATTGGTAGAGCTGATCCTGAAATCATATCCTCTATTGCTCATAGCACCAATATTGGCAATTGGCGCTGCCATAGCTCCGGGCGCCCAGCCTGTTGTGGTTCCGGACAACAAAGGCAATGGCAGGCTCAACAACAATCCGTCTGTTTGACGATCATAAATGTCAAAAGAAAAACTGAGTCTCCAGTTTAAAAATGTTCCATCAATCCCGGCATTGGAATAATTTGTTTTTTCCCATCTTATATCAGGATTTGCCAGGTTCGATTGAAACTGCGCCGTGCCTGATAAACCATTATTTACAGTAGTAAGCATTGTTACAAACCTATTACCGGGTATGCTCTGGTTATTGGTAACACCATAACCTAAGCGCAATTTTAAGTCGTTAACAAACTTTACATCTTTCAGAAACACTTCATTATTTAATTTCCATGCGAATGCGGCAGAGGAAGTAGTCACCCATTTGTTTCCGGGTGCAAAATTGGACGAACCATCACTGCGAACATTACCCGTTAACAAATACCTGTCGTTCCAGCCAAGATTCACACGGCCGAAATAGGATTCCTGGGCCGGTCCTGAACTTATTGAACCACTGTTCGCTGCCGTATTGGCATCGCCACTGCTAACGGACCTCACATTATCTGAAGGGAAATTTCTCCTTGATGCCATTACACTTTCAGAAGTATTTAGTTGTGATTCGTGCCCGGCCATTGCGTTCACGCTATACTTTCCAAACAAGTGGTTATAAGTAAGATAATTGCGAACCACTGTGTATGCACTCTCCCAGGTAGAAGCAGATGAAGAATTGGTAGTATTTTTAGCCCTGCCAAAATCATATGTAGGGTTGAAAGTTTTTTGGTTGCTAAAATCAAAATTTCCGGAGGCCTCATTCCTCAATGATAAATCCTTTGAAAACTGGATCTCGGCATACACATTGCCAAATAACTGGTTCCTTTTCCTGGTATTCGAATTCAAAAGCGCTAGTCCCACAGGGTTGGGAATAGGCACAACCCAACCTGCATCATTGGTGACCCCACCAAAACTGCCGTCCAAATTTCTTACAGGCACATCGGGTGTCAGGCTCAGGGCATTCGAAATAACGCTTGAAGTGGTAGAATTGACATTTTCGTCAACGTGTGCCAATTGAAGGCTGGTTCCGATCTTCAGCCAATCAGTCGTTTTATTATCTAAATTCAAACGAACCGAATACCTTTTGAAATCAGAACCAAGCGCAATGCCTTCCGGTTTGAAATAAGAAGTTGACAATAAATATTTGGT
>CBKWHA010000372.1:0-3382 GCA_966674115.1 uncultured Chitinophagaceae bacterium | reverse complement strand
GGAGAGTCGTTAAACTTTTGAAATAGCAAATGAAAAAATTGGAGAGCCCATGAACTTGTAGGCTCGTGAATTATCTTTGCTGCTCAATTCACTATTATGAAATTTGGTGTTGTTGTTTTCCCGGGTTCTAATTGCGACAGGGACATTCATGAAGCTCTGCAAAATGACCTGAAACAGAAGTCGGAAATGCTTTGGCATAAAAACAGTGATCTTTCGGGTTTTACCACTGAGGATTGTATTGTATTGCCTGGAGGCTTCTCTTACGGTGATTACCTGCGTACTGGCGCCATTGCCCGGTTCAGTCCTATCATGCAAAGCATAATAGACTTTGCTCAAAAGGGAGGAAAGGTATTAGGTGTTTGTAATGGTTTCCAGATCTTGTGCGAGTCGCACCTTCTTCCAGGAGCTTTATTGCGTAATGCCCACCAGAAGTTTGTTTGTAAAAATGTTTTTATAAAAGATGCTGACAGCGAAATATACAAGATACCGGTTGCCCATGGCGAAGGACGGTATTATGCTGATGAGCAAACCCTGGATCAACTGGAAGCGGGTGGCCAAATATTGCTGAAGTATTGTGATGAAGAAGGCAATGAAACAGAAGAAGCGAATCCAAACGGATCTGTGCGCAATATTGCCGGTATTTGCAACGCGGAAAGGAATGTGATCGGTATGATGCCTCACCCGGAAAGGGCTTGTTCTCCGGCACTTAACAACACAGACGGCCGTAAGCTTTTTAACAAGTTGTTCTCCCTTGTGCTGGAAACAGCGTGATTAGCACTTTAACATGATGAAAGCAATCAAATCAGGAAATTTGTAAGGAAAAGACGTATATCATGCGGAAATTATTCGTTATTGTTTCATTGCTGATTAGTAGTATAGGCTTTGCACAACAATCACCTGTTAACTGGACCTTCAGCTCCAAAAAGATCAGCCCTGCTGTTTATGAGATCCATTTAACAGCAAGTATTTTTCCTGGATGGCATTTATATTCACAGGAACAGCCTGCAGATGCTATTGCGGTTCCTACCTCTTTTACATTTTCAAAAAATCCATTGTTGCAGTTTGACGGTAAGGTAAAAGAAGTGGGAAAACTTGAAAAGTTCAAGGATGAAAAACTTGATGTTTCTGCAAACCAGTACAGTCGTAAAGTTGATTTTGTGCAAAAAGTGACGTTGAAAGGTAAAGCAAAAACTGCTGTTACCGGCAAGCTGGAATTTCAAACGTGTGACGATAAAAAATGTTTACCTCCTAAGACAGTAAGCTTTACCGTGCCTTTACAATAAATGGTAATTATCAATAAAATTGTCAAAGGATATTTTATTATAGAAGCGTGTTCAGATGAGGACACGCTTCTATAATAAATAGATGGTGTTGCCAGGTTTAGATTTATAATGAGCCATCATTTAAAATTTACAGAATGAGTCATTGCAAACGTTTTTTTTGCGCGTCTGTATTTCTATTTCTTAGTTTTTTTGCTAATTCACAGGATTCAATTTCTAATTTTCAATGGAAGATATCCAGCCATAAAACTGGTAATGGACAATATGAAGTTCGATTTTCTGTGGACAGTACTAATGGCTGGCAACTTTATGCACCAAACCAATCGTTGAGTGATATCGCTACTACTGAACTGCAATTTCCTGATTCGTCTGTACAACTGGTAAGCACAATGAAAGATTCCGGCAGTGCCAGAACCATTCAAAGCTCCATTTTTGAAGGTGCCTCCCTAAAGGTATATGAAGGGCCAACCACCTGGAAGCAGGTAATCAAGATTACCGGCCCGGTACCTGCCACTTTGCAGGGCTCTTTGTTGTATACCTATGGCAAGGCGGATGAATTTTATCCGGGCAGTACTTTTAATTTTGCTGTTCCTCTTGAGGGTGGAACAACCGCCTCAGCGCGCATTAAGATTCCCTCTATCGATTTAAGCAATCCGGTTTCCAATTGTGGTGATGATGATACTTCAGATAAAAGCCTGGCAAGCATATTCTTCCTGGGTTTTCTGGGTGGATTGATCGCTTTGGTTACACCTTGTGTTTTTCCCCTTATCCCATTAACGGTTTCATTTTTTACCAAGCGTTCCGGCAGCAGGCAAAAGGGTGTAAAAAAAGCGTTGTTGTATGGCTTTAGCATTTTTATCATTTATGTGGTCTTGAGTTTTCCATTTCATATCGTAGATCAGGCCAATCCTGAAGTATTAAATAATATATCCACCAACGTTTGGCTGAACCTTGCTTTTTTTGTCATCTTTATTTTTTTCGCCCTTTCTTTCTTTGGTTTATACGAAATAGCCCTGCCCTCAGGCTTTGCCAATAGAATTGATGCTAAATCCGGGATCAGCGATTTTTGGGGTATTTTCTTTATGGCACTTACACTCGCAATCGTTTCTTTTTCCTGCACCGGTCCTATACTCGGGTCCTTGCTAGCCGGTGCACTCACGAATGACGGTGGAGCCATTCAGTTAACTTCCGGGATGGGCGGCTTTGGCCTGGGCCTGGCTTTGCCATTTGCACTTTTCGCCTTATTTCCGGGATGGTTGCAATCGCTACCCAAGTCCGGAGGTTGGCTTACCAGTGTAAAAGTGGTTTTAGGTTTCCTTGAACTGGCATTGGCTGTAAAGTTTTTATCCAATGCCGATCTGGTAAAACAATGGGGCTTTTTAAAACGCGAAACCTTCATAGCCCTCTGGATCCTTATTGGCCTAGCCATTGTTTTGTATCTGTTAGGTGTAATCCGTTTTGCTCATGACAGTAAACCGAAGATAACGAAGACGCGATGGGCATTTATTTTCCTATTTGCAGTAGCTACTCTTTATTTGATACCTGGCGTTACCAATACCAGTGCTGCCAATCTGCGGTTGATCAGTGGTTTCCCGCCACCTTTGTGTTATAGTCTATACCAACATCCGGTGAACTGTGAAAAGAGCATAGAGCCTATTATCAATGATTATGAAGGAGCCTTACGTTTGGCCAAAGAGCAGAACAAACCTGTGTTGATTGATTTTACTGGTTGGGCCTGTGTCAATTGCCGCAGGATGGAAGAAAAAGTGTGGCCCAATCCTGATGTGGCCCGTATGATGAAAAACGATTTTGTAGTGGTATCTCTTTATGTGGATGAACGTAAAAGACTACCGCTTGCAGAGCAAATACAGGTTAAGACAAAGACAGGGGTGGAAAAATCTATTGTTACCGTTGGTGATAAGTGGGCTACGTTCCAATCTGAAAATTTCAATGCGGTGTCACAGCCTCAATATGCGATTATCAGTCCGGATGAAAAGGTGCTTACCAAAACGAAAGCGTATACCCCGGATGCGGAGGAGTTTGCGGGTTGGTTGCAGTGCGGATTGGATGCGATGAAAACCGTGAAAAATCCCTAAATCACC
>CBKWHA010000371.1:0-3398 GCA_966674115.1 uncultured Chitinophagaceae bacterium | reverse complement strand
CACAGTGCTGGCAAAGCATTGGCTGGAATACAACCGCTTTCAGATCGTTAGGATCCTTATCATCACTTACAAAATAACGGTCTATGCGCAGCCAGTACATCTCATGTGCCCTCAGCACTTCATGCTTACCTACAATAGGAACGTTATTTTCCAGGTGACAGGCTACTACACACGCACCGCAGCCAATACAGGAGTTCATGTCAATAGACATCCCCCATTTCAGTCCGGGCTGAACGTGGTCTCCGTAAAGTGTTGCTTCTTTGCGGTAATCGCCGGTTTTAGGTGCATAATCTTTTGCAAGCTCTTCCCTGAACTCTGTATAACGAGTAGGATATTTTTTGAAAGTAGCCAGTGTAGTTTCTTTTACTACCTCTGTTCTTCCTTCATATGAATTATGTATCTGTACTTGTGCAATTTTTTGCTTTCCGAATGTTTCACCGGCTACTGTTACCGGGCTATAATGCTCAATGCTAGTGCCATTGAACCTTGCAAACGGATAAACATTCTCACCTATTCCGAAAGAAGCCTTTCCTAATTCCTCGTTTCTTCCGTATCCAACAGCAACAGCAATGGTATTTGCATTCATGCCCGGAATTACCAGGACAGGCAGGGAAACTTCTTTATTATTGAGAGAGATCTTGATTACAGGCTTGTCAGGATAGTATTCATAATTCGTTCCTTTATAATCAATGCCCAACTCATCTGCCTTAGACATGGAGATCATGGCATAGTTGCCCCAGGTTGCTTTGGTAATGGGATCATGCAATTCCAGCAACCAGGGGTTGCCGCCTTGCTTACCTGAACCAATGGCTACTGACTCATAAATTACGAGTTCGTCTTTACCTGCTTTCTTATTGGCATTGATTTGTGCAATAGCATTGGCCAATCCGCCACCACTGAAAGAGGCACCTCCTGTAGTTGCAACTGGCGTTGTTCTTACCGGAGCTGTAGTATCAGCACCAGTTGCAGTTGTATCGGCAGCGGCAAATAAACCTGCTGGACCAGTTGCCGTATTTCCTTCTAATACACCGTCTTGTAGTGCCTTCTCAAAAGCTTCCTGTCCGCCCAAACGTCCTTGCCAGTACTGGCGGAAATAAGTATCATAATCCGTAGTGTTTCCAGCCCATTTCAATAATGAGGTCTGGAAAGGACGGGTTTTGAATAAAGGAGCAATGGTTGGCTGCATAAAAGATAAGTAGCCAGCCTTGGGTTCTGCATCACCCCAGCTCTCAAGGAAATGGTTGGTAGGAACAGAGAAAGTACAAAGCTTGGTAGTTTCATCCATTTTCTCATTGAACGAAACAGACACTTTTACCTTCTTTAAACCATTGATAAAGGCTGTTTGATCAAAATATTCGTAAGCTGGGTTGGCATCGTAGATCAACAAGGCTCCAACCTGTCCGGCATTCATTTGCCCTACCAGGTCTACCATGTCTTTATCAATACCTTGCTTTACAAGTAATGGTTGTGCCCAATTGATTGTGGAACCATTAGCACCGATGGCGCTGTTAATGGCATTGACTACCAATTGAATGTTGGGATCGTTGCTTCCGCATACTACTAAGGCGGCGCCACTATTGGCTTTCAGATCTGCGGCGGCTTTTTGGATACCTTGACGAAGTTTGGCATCAGCAATAGAAGGGGCAGTTACCTGTCCACCTAAAGCTGCATACAAAGCAAGTGCTACTGCACCTGTATCTGATGGACGGTGTGAAAAACGTTCATCGGCATTGGAACCAGTAAGGCTTAAATAGCTCTCAAACTGGTAGTGCTTGCTCATCTGTGGGTTCTTCTCATTGATCTTACGGTTAAAAGAATACGCGCGACCAAACTCTACAGGGTTCAGCCAGGTACCCAGGAAGTCAGCACCTATGCTCACAATAACCTTGGCTTTATCAAACTGATAAGAAGGAATGGCCCTTCTGCCGAATGAAGATTCATTGGCCAGCAACAAACCACTGTATGACATAGCATCATACTGAACATGGCGGCTGCCGGGATATTTTCCTAAAAATTCTGAGATGACTTGTTTGGTGGAAGGAGAAACGATAGTGCTGGTAAGCAATACCACATGAGCACCACCTACGCCGGCTAAAGCACCGGTTACCAGTTTGTCCAACTGCTCATAGGTAGGAACTTCTTCAAATTTGTCCCCTCTTTTATGTTTTGGATGGGTCAAACGGTTGGTATCATACAGGTCAAGCACGGAAGCTTGTACACGTGCTGAAGTTCCACCTTTAGTATAAGAACAAAGATCGTTACCTTCTATTTTAATAGGACGGCCGTCACGAACCTTGGCTACGATAGGCAGCACATCACCCGACTGCACATAGGTAGTGGCATAATATTTGGCAACACCAGGTGTTACGTTTTCAGGCCTGTTCACATAAGGTATAGCCTTTCTTACTGGCTGCTTGCAACTTGCAATGGTAGCAGCAGCCGTACTGAAGCCCAGGTATTTAAGAAAATCACGGCGTGGTGACTTGGCATCCAGCCAACCTTTTCCATCCTGATCTTCAAAAGGAAGATCCTCCTGAAATTCATCCTGACTTCTTTTTTTGAAATTCTCTGTATCGTTCAGTTCAGCGAAACTTTGCCAATACTTTTTATCGCTCATAAATGAATTTGAAAATTTGAAAGTTTCAAAATTTGAAAATGGTCAGCTTATACTCATTTTCAAATTTTCTCATTTGCGTATTTGCTAATTATATTAATAGTGACACTTCTGACATTCCAGGCCGCCAATATCCTTAACGGTCACACTGTCCATTTTACCGCTCTTAATGTCATTGTGAAACTTCTCGTATATGCTGTAAAACTGGTTGCCAGTGCCTTTCTCTTTATCGTTGAAGTCTACTTTGGTCTCTCTGTGGCAGTTCACACACCAGCCCATGCTCAACTCAGCTTGTTGTTTCACAACATCCATTTCCTGGATATTGCCATGGCAGGTCTGACACTGAACCTTACCGGCATTTACGTGCTGGGCGTGGTTAAAATAAACATGGTCAGGCAGGTTGTGGATCTTCACCCATTCAACAGGCTTCGCTTTAACAGGATCCCAGTTTTGACCAGGAGTAAATCCGGCGTATTTATATAACTTCTGAATTTCAGCAGTACCGTTGATCTCAGCACCATCAGCATCATAAAGCTTGGGTCCTTTTTCATAGGTAGAGATAGCTTTATGACAGTTCATACAAACGTTCATGGAAGGAATAGCCGCATGCTTGCTCTCCCAGGCATTACCATGGCAGTACAAACAGTTGATCTGGTTAACACCTGCATGCACCTTATGAGAGAAGGCAATTGGCTGGGTTGGCTGGTAACCTTGCTGTCTGCCGAGGTTAATGGCCCCTTTTCCAACAAAATAACCACCTACAACAAACATCAGCAAAGCAAAC
>CBKWHA010000370.1:0-3426 GCA_966674115.1 uncultured Chitinophagaceae bacterium | reverse complement strand
CGTTCCCCCTCTACCGTCTGCGCTTTATCAAACAGATAGCGGATAATAGAGCCCGCATAAGCCCTTCTCATTTCCAGCTTATGCTGCAATTCTGTCACCGTATGTTTGAGTTTCACATAATAAGTGTTGAAGTCTTTTTCCTGCCGGTCTTTCCTGATCCACCCTTGTATAGCCCAGATGTTCAGAATGGTTTTGATATGATAAGGGGTAATATCAGTTTGTAGGGCCTGTGAAGCTTTTTCCGTCCATTCTTTCAGGTGCATCCACACTGGTTCGTCTTTAAGGCCTTTTGCCAGAAAGTGTTCCAGCGCTACAAGCTTTGATGTCTGGTTCAGTGCATTGTTTTCAGCCCGTGGGTTGCGTTTTACAAAAGCGGTCAGGTCCTTTGTTGCAGCCAGTATCTTTTCTTCGCGCAACAGGTTGATGATATGAATCACACTTTCCTTTTGCAAGCCCAGATGGTCTGCTATGTAGTCGATCCGGCTTTCTGCTTCTTCATCCGAAGCTTCTTTGGCACGTTTGGTAGCAAACAGTTTCTTGATGATGCGGGTGGCTTTCACCTTGTCATCACCCAATATCTTGCCCGATTGATTGATTTGATCTATGGCCTCCTGTGCTGTTTTGGATAGAATGCTGGTAGCAAATATCCGCGGCGAATTATTACTCCTGCTTAAAAGACCGCTGTCTTCCAATGCAGCAATAGCCGTAGTAATCCGCGTTTCCATATCAGCCACTTCATCATCCCATCCCGCTTTACGGGCAATTTCCAGTGCTGATGGATGAATAAGCCCTCGCGTTTTCGTTAATTCCTTCACAGCCTTCCACACCTGCTGTATTTCCTTGAGAGTAAGCTTGGTCTGATTCAACAGCAGGAAATGCTTGTTCAGGTCTTCTTCATTAAACAAGACATAACAGGTGGCATCGATACTTTCATCCCTGCCCGCTCGTCCCGCTTCCTGGATGTAGTTCTCCAGCGAGTCGGAGATCTCATAATGCACTACCATGCCCACATTGCTTTTATCTACCCCCATGCCAAAAGCCGATGTAGCCACCATGATATCTGTCTCACCATTCATAAATGAGTTCTGGTGCTCCAGCCTTTCTCGTACGTCCATCTTGCCATGGTAGTGTTTGGCATTGAATCCGTCCTTGTACAACGTATTAGCCAGGTCTTCCGCTTTGCGGGTTCGGGAAACATACACGATGGTAGGACATGGATGCTCCTCCAGCAACTGCCGGAGCGTCTGGTATTTGTCCTTGTCATCTTCATGTTGCAGCACCTTGTATTCCAGGTTGGAGCGGGCAACCTTGGTGGTAAACAACTCCAGATGCAACCCCAGTTGCTTCCTGAAATACTGTTGGATATCCTCAATTACTTTTTGCTTGGCCGTGGCTGTAAAACACGAAACCGGAATACTATAATCCAGGTTTTTCTTTTCCTGCAGACTCTTGATAAAGTCGCCAATGTATAAATAATCTACCCGGAAATCCTGCCCCCACGTACTGAAGCAGTGCGCTTCGTCAATAACAAAACGGGCAATATGGCGGCCCAGCAATAGCCGCTCTATGGTATTGCTGCGCAGGCTTTCCGGGGCTATGTATAAAATACTGGCGCCTCCTTCCGCAATACGTTCAATCGACTTCGCCCGCTCAATAGGGTCCAGCAATCCATTGATAGTAACAGCTTCCGTAATCCCTTTCTTTTCCAGGTTATCCACCTGGTCTTTCATCAGCGATTGCAGAGGGGAAATGACCACCGTTAGCCCCTTCTCTGTATCACCACTGATCAAAGCAGGTAATTGAAAGGTAATGGACTTACCACCACCAGTAGGAAATATGGTGAGCAATGATTGGTTGTCAATAGCAGCACGAACCGCCTGTTCCTGCAAAGGAACCCCTTCAAACTGGCGGAAAGCATCAAAGCCAAACCAGCGTTGCAGTGCCTTCTGTGCATTGAGTTTTTCATCGCAATAAGCACAAACTTGTTCACAGGGCGTGTTACGCAAAAGATGGAAACACTGCTGCACGGCCGGGAAAGTTTTCATAACCCATGGCGGCAGGATAGAGGTTTGATCGTTGGCATGGATGAAAGAAAGGGTATAAGCCAATGGTATGGGCATATCGCGTATCAATGCACTGATCGGAGCATGACTGCAAATGCTCTTATGAAAATAAGTAGCGATCAGGCCCTGTAGATCCTGGTGTTCCGGCTTAAAATCAATAAATGAAAAGAACCCTCCAAACTCCCTGGTATCATGCAGCAGCTCAAAAAAAATGTCTTTTAATTCCTGCGGCAGCCTGGCAAAAGCATTGATTTCATCTTCCAGTAATTGCTTTGCCTTGAGTGCATCATGCAACGGGTTGTTGCGGTTTTCGGGGTCCAGTTTGTCATCTTTTACCAAACGATGATAAGGCTTGGCCGGAAATAGGAGAGGAGAGAGGAAGAGCGTATCAATCAGCCTGAGGTCTACTAAAGAAGAAAGCGATTGGCCCGGCAGGTATTTCACATCATGATGCAACAGGTTATGACCGCAAAGAAATGCCGTGCCCTGCAGAAACTGGTGCATATGTGCAATCGATCTGCCCCGGAATTGCTGGCCATCTCCCTTCACACAACCAATATCCGCAATGCGTCCCTCCCTGGTAACTTCCAGGTCAATAAATGTTATTACCCGCCGCATTGAACAACAAAGATATGTGGAGTTTATAGTTTATGGTTTGTTGTTTATGGTTGCCTTGGCCGCCCATTACGATAACCATAAACTATAAACCATAAACCATCACAATGATGGTCTCAACGTCAACTTAAAAGGTATCTCCACATGCTCCCTTGTATTATCCAAAACCAGTTGCGCGGTCTTTTCACCCATCATTTCGAAGTCGGTGGAGATGGTGGTAATGCCATTTAAGATAATGCGCTTCATGGGCGACTCATTATACGAGATCACGCCAATATCTTCGCCAACCTTTAGATTCATAGAAATGATACGCTCAATCAATGTCACCAGGTCCTGGTCCATGAGCGTGATATACACCTCTCCTGGTTCAATAGGTTCTTTTTCTATGGAATGAACCACACTGGAGCCAAAAGCATATTCCTGGCAGAAATGCCGGAATCCGGTTAATATTTCGTCAGGAAAGTAAGTGTATTCGGGAAAAATGATCTTTAGCTTCTGGTACTTGCTTAACTGGGTTTTTGCCTGTTCTAATGCGCTGTAAATATCCTTTTCGAAATCTTCATAAACAGACGCATACGCACCTTCAACACCGGGCAATTCCTTATCCAGCAGTACCAGTTTTTCTTTCGGTATGGTGTTAATGATCTCGTGTGCGTTTTCTCCCCCTTCCAGGAAATGTGGAATAATTACATAATGCGTGTATTCCTCATTTTTTTTCTGTGTTAATAATTGCTTGAAAAGGTGAAAG
>CBKWHA010000369.1:0-3452 GCA_966674115.1 uncultured Chitinophagaceae bacterium | reverse complement strand
AATTTAAAATAGATGATAACCCTTTTTTATCATTAAATACCCTTAGAAACAGGCATTTATTCACTAGGGGCTTGTTTCAAAATTGGCACTATGCAGATTACGTCCATCTATTTTGAAAAACGCAATGCTTTGCTGTTGAATAAAATAGCAATTACACATAAAATGATTCCAATCACATTTGAAATTGTCACAAACATAGCTATGAACATAAATAAGATACCAATAACTAAATTGTTTTCCGACTGGTATACCTTTTCCATTTTCAGGAGGCTGCGCTGGTCCTGCATATATTCAAATAGCTTCTTATCCAATTGTACCTGTGCAACAATTAACCATGCTAATGCTACTTTTAAGAGATTAGCGCCAATGGTATTGATCACCGGGTGATCCAGCCTTTCCAGTGGGATAAAAATGCTGTACCACTCAGGAATGGCCGCATAGAAAACAACCATAACTGCAAAAGCGGCTAATATGAGGTGATATACGATGTGAATGCGTTTTAGGCGATTGTATGCGGGCTTGCTATTGGGTATATTGAAGGAGTTCAGGCATAAAGCTTTTTTAAATGATCTCCAGGAAAAGTATATCCATAGAAACCAAATTATAAAGGTGAAAAGATAAGGTCTAAGAAATTCCTCATTCATAGCGATTTCTTAATGGTTAGTGATTTGAGAGTGGTATCCATCGACTCTTGATCATCAGCCAATAGAAAAAGAACATCACCCGCAAGTATGGTTGTTGATCCAATAGGTTGAATATACTGATTATCCCGCTTTATGGCCATGATGTGGACGGAATAAGGAATACTTAACTCTACGATCTGCTTACCTGCTGCCTGTGACCACTTTGGAACCACCACCTCTTTCATTTCCCCTTTTAACTTATCCAAGTCTTCTATGCCCCTAATATCTCTTCTTTTTACTGTCGCTGGCAGTGCAACATGCAACAGGTTGGCTACATAGACCAGTGTAGTTCCCTGCAAGAGGACAGAAGTCACAGAAATAAAAAACACCAGATTAAAGATCATATCCGACTTGGTAAGGCCCGCAATCATAGGATAAGTGGCAAATACAATGGGTACAGCCCCTCTTAAACCTACCCAGGAAATAAAAAGCTTACTCCGTACATTGGTTTTGAAGAATACCAGGCTGGAGAATACACCTAAAGGACGTGCTACCAGGATCAGGAAAGCAGAGATCAGTAAACCATATCCTGCTACAGCTACTACTTGTGAGGGAAACACCAGCAGGCCTAGGGTAAGAAACAGGATGATCTGCATGAGCCATGCCATACCTTCAAAAAAGCAGCATCAGTAGAGGAAACAATAGAGCCCAACAGAAGTCCTTCCATGATACTAAAGTCCAAAACGTAATGAACGAATAAACCGACAGATAAAGCCGTGACAACTACACCAAGAGTAGATAAAGTGACGCCTCGCCAGAGCACAGGCCGGATACTTTGCAGGTCTGTATCCAGACCACCGGAGTAAAGAATAAAGTTCAGGGCTATAATGCCAATGAACTGAGCAATGATGGGATCGTTAAAGTAAATGCCGCCAAGTCCTTCTGAGCCCGCCAGAATTCCAACCGCCAGAAAGAAGATTAGGGTAGGTACACCCGATCGACTGGTGATTTTGCCAGTCAGTATGCTGATGAGTAAAAGAACAGAGCCTATCAAAAGAATATTTCCTGATGTGATGTTCATGTACCTAATGCTTGGTGAGAATGGGTACCTACCCTTTAAAATAATTACCTGATTTTTTCTTCTTTTTTCTTATCTCGGTTGTTTACAAAAACCAGAAAACCAATAATTAGGCCTAAGGCACCTAACAAAATAAGGGCTGTTTGTACATGCGCTGGCATACCAAATAGTTTTTAAGTGAATAAAATATTTTTCGTACCAATCAAAGCGATGGTACGGCAGTGAAGAGAAAGCATTAAATGTATTTAATGGGAAACAGCCTTACCAGAAATTGTGTGTGGGGTAAATATGGAAAAGATAGCTGCTTTCAAAAGCAGAGATAATAGTATTCGTGGAGCTTTGTAAAAGTAAGGAGTTGAAAAGAGGTGTGCAGATAACAGGTGAACCGCTGCCGTAATTCTTCAATACCTGGGTTGTACGGCAAGCAATTCTATGAGTAAGATGAACCAGTTCCAATTCAGCTTTACGCTCCTGCTTAAAATTGTGTACTTCATCTTTACTGCAATTTGTGGTTGCATAGTGAATAAAAGATTTTGTGCACAAATCCTTATTCATGCCCGACACGGAAGCGAACAAGCCATACAAGAATAGCAGAATAAGGAAAATGCTTTTATTCATTTGAACAAATGTATCGGAAAATTAGGTATATGGGGTAATAAAGAAAATCTTTTCATAATTCTATTCATCATTTACAAAGGCATAGTTCTTAACAAATTGAACCCTCCGCACACAAAAACTTTATCGCTGCAGCTTCAACTCAAAACCCAATCAGCAGCAATAAAGTTTTTCGCCACCCTGCCCAAATACAGCCCATAACTTCTTTTCCCACACTCAGCAGCCTTGTTCAGTCTCTCATTCGCTACACGAATTCGTTCATTCACAAAGCTGCTTTCTTCAAACACTTCTCAACTTTACTTATTCGTACAAATAATCATAGACCAGCACAGCCCGCCAAACCGAGTAGCAGGTGCAACATACCACAACACCAACATTGCGCAGCACCACTAGCCCGTCAAGCGGGCTAGCCCATGCTTCATTCTTGTACTTGCTTGTACTCTCTGTATAAAGTTCTGCATGCCCTCAGTTTCCTAAGGTCGTGTAAGCTCCCCTTATTTTCGCTATACTTAAAAGTATAAAATTCAAGGATTTTCTTTTGGTTTAAACATAGGAATTTGGATTTTATAGTATTACTCTGGCGGTACATTTCCCAGCGATTGATGCAGCCTTGAACAGTTTTAGTCCCGCCTCCATTCTTCCGCCTTCTGGCTTACTTCTGACAGGGTTGTAAACACATAGGCATTTTGGAGTGCTCTGCGGATACTGCCATTACACCTTTCTACATAAATATCCTGCGGCGGTGGCAGCAAAATAAGATGCCTATTTTTATTTATCCGATCCAGTTTTGTCATTTGAAGGTACAGGCAGGTTCCAATGATAACGGAGCGCCAATATTCGTAATGTAAAACATGTGACTAAACCAATGATGGAGACCCAATCACCCGATACCCATTTTAAGTAATTACCTAAAACCACAATTGAAGCGCCAATAAGCGCCGCCGATGCATAAATCTCTTTTTCTAAAATAATGGGAACCCGGTTAAGCAAAACATCGCGCAATACGCCTCCGCCAACTGCTGTAGTGGTTCCCAAAAGTACAGCAACCTCCGCATTATGGCCATATAAAAGGGCTTTTTCTGCACCGGTTACTGCAAACAATGATAAGCCAAATGCATCAAAAAGTATTACCGGGC
>CBKWHA010000368.1:0-3487 GCA_966674115.1 uncultured Chitinophagaceae bacterium | reverse complement strand
TAGCCGGTGCTGCTTTTTTTGCTGTTTTGCTTGCTGCTTTCTTTACAGCTTTTTTTGCTGCTTTTGCCATAAGGAATATTTATTTAAGGGTTAATAAGACATATCACCCACATACACTTGTATTTAACGTGCGGGTAATTAGGACGCATTAAGTTACATAACCTATTTGTAATTAGTAAGAAATTTTATGCCACAGCACTTTTTTTATACAACGACAGGGTAGAATGGTATGGTTATTTGATATTTTCCAATAGTTATGGACGTTTTATCACTTTTTGATAAGCGCTTGGAAAAAAAGCCTCCCTGGTTTGTAGCCAATTTTGATTCAGCTACGGGCCTTGTGAAAGCGCTGGGAAGTTGCCTGAATGGTGAAAGCTTTGCCGGTGTGGGTCATGTGCCTACAAGCAAGTTACTAGCTAGGCTAGTTAATGCATTGCCCTGGCAAATACAACGAGTCATTTATATAAAAGGAAGCGCCAAGGGATCTGTAGATCCCCGCTCCTTATGCCAAATCAGAGCAACAGCATTTACCCGTTGGGTTACTAACCTTTTTCCAAGGCAAAAATATAGAGCCATGCTCATTGGGTCCTCCAACGGGGCGGCAGTGCACCTGGGATCAGCTTTAGGTATTCCCTGGCTACCCCAAACTTTCTTAGTTCCTGTAAAAGTTGCCGGAGAACATTCAGTGGATGATCCCATTGAAAGGATGAAATGGGTGAAGCCCTTTGCAAGAACGCTTTTAGAGAACAACCCCGAATTGGAATTACACCATATGATGGATCCTAACCAGGACCGCCCGATGTTGAAAACCACATCTTATTTCAGGGTTAAGTTGTTGCGACTGGGTAATGCATACGAAGAATTTATTCTTCATAATCTTGAAAAAAACGGTGTTCTATTTATTGTTGATTGTCAGAAAAGCTGGCCGGTTACTTATGTGGGTGAGCGTCATTTCTTTCAATTTGGAGGGCTTGGAGGGAATACTATTGACGAATATTTGAAGGGCAGTGAGCGGATCAAAGACTTCTTACAACAGAATGGTTCACAGGTAGAGCGGTGGGTAGCTCCACAGGCAGATGGTGAGCAGCCTGAGGCAGAGTGGGGATTTGCTACAGCTATGGGAAGTGATATAGAAAGACTTGCAAAGGAAAATGGTTTCAAGGTTCAATACATCCGGTTTTATGAGCCAGAGGATTTTAGTCCTTTTGTTGCAGATCTCTACAGGTGGTGGTATGGTGAGTTAGGAATTGAAGCAAACAGGCTCATTGCAGGAATGTTCTTTTTAATTGAGCCTTATTGGACCTTACATGGTGGCTTGGTTCCATTCTGGCTGGCATTTAATGGTAAACCATCTGTTGAGGTAATGAAAGAATATTTGCAATCTGTTGCACCATACGATGAAATTTATTTAATGCCTTTTTCGCATGGTGTTCGAGGCCTGGGAATGGCTACTGTTGGGGATTATCGGTCTGTACTTTCCATAGCAAGGAGGAAGGGGGATTTTATTGGAGCCGAGCCGGATCTGTATCCATTTGATTTTGGTATTTATGCACGTTATGAAAAAGAAATAAGAAAAATTACGTCAAAACAATCAATTGTGAATGATAAGCTTACAGTTGAGCAATTATACCACTTTATCAATCTAGCAAAAGATAAGTATAAAGTATTCTGGATTGATTAGGGAGTGCGATTTGCAGGATGTAAATGATCGCCGGATATACAAATATGGCTAATAATGGCCTCAACTTTGTATTGATCTAGAAAACGAGTTATGATAGAAAAGCAGATCATAAATGGTAAGGATGTATGGCTTAAGGTAGATCCTTATCATGTTAAACGACCTAACCCGAACATTATACCTACAGAATATTTTACTGCAGCTTATTTTTTGCAGGAACCAACATCTGACTCTTCAAAAGGAGAAATGATCAAGGATGAAGATGGTGGGCCGATGTTGTTTGAATCGCCGGTTGAGGCCTTGACAGCAGCAAGAAAAAGTTTGGAAGAAAAAGTAGTGGCCCATTAGGTCAAAATAGCAAGGCAGACTTGTATTTTTAAGTCTGCCTTTTTTTATTCGCCCGCTTGCCTTCTTCTATACCTTGCTTCCATTGTTTTTGCCGCTCTTCAGTTACATGATCCTTTCTTTTATCCCTTCTATTCCGACCGCTGCTGGGATCCTCAATGTCAATAAAGTTGATGTGCTTGTCCCGGTTAGCTTCTTGGGGTACATCTAAATGGCGGTCTTTATCCTGGGGCAGATTGTTTTCTTCTCTATGTTTCATAATTGAACTTTTAAGGAAATGCCGCTAAATTGATGCCATAAGAATCTTCTGGATGGGCTTAACCACATGAAATAAAATAGTTAAATTAGAGCGTATAAAATTTTTTATATGAGGGAAAAGCATAAACAGAAAAAGGGAGCAGGGACTCCACGTGGTGCGGAAAAAAGTAAACACGAAAGAAGTCTTGGCAATAACTACTGGGAAAGGGTGGCAAATGACGTAGCATCTGGTTATAGGAGTAAAGAGGATGAAGATAATATTATGAACGTAGATCAGGAGCCTGGGGACCATGAGTCTGCTGATAGAGCATCCTTAACTTCATCATAGATCAGTTAGATGATTTAACGGGTATCCTATTTCAGGTATGGGTAAGAAGCGGCAAATATGTTAACTTTAAATTGGAATGATTTTTAATGGTTCAGAGCCATAGAAACAAGTTCAGCAATGGTTTGTTCCTGTTATTTATTACAGGAATTATTGTGTGATTTAATTAAAAAATGGAATTTATGAAACAAGCTGCCCTGCATAATACGAAGGCGAAGAAAGTCCTGATTATTGAAGATGAAGGCGATATGTGCCTTTTATTGAACATTATGTTGAATGGTAAGGAAATGAACCTGGAACATGTGAAAAATTTATCGGCGGCTGAGGAATATCTTCAAAAAGAACAGCCTGCAGTGGTGATCCTGGATAATAAGCTTCCTGATGGTTTTGGAATTGATTTTATCAGTTTTATCAAAAAGAATTATCCATCTATTAAGATCATTATGATCTCTGGTTTTGATGGTTCTGCCAAAGATGTAGCATTAGAAAACGGTGCGGATATTTTCCTGGAAAAGCCGTTTACGAGGGATCAACTCTACCAGTCAATTAAGGAATTGGTGCATTGAAACAGAAAGGTAGTGAAGAGACTGATGTCAGGATAAACAGAGGTTTCGTTGAAAAATGATTGTTATTTTTCTTTTTCGATAATTTTCTCCGCATCCCATTGTTCTTGTGGATCGGGCATATCTTCAATGTTACCGGATTCGCGTATATATTTTTCTGCTTTTTCATCCAGAATTTGTTTTTTCATGGCCTGCTCAGTTTTCCTGTTATGTGGTGAAGGATTGCTGGCATTTCCGAAATTTCCACCTGAACTTTTTTCATTGCCTGGTTTATTTGTTTGATTTATGGACATGATCAATTTGATTGGGTTATATAAT
>CBKWHA010000367.1:0-3488 GCA_966674115.1 uncultured Chitinophagaceae bacterium | reverse complement strand
AAGCGAAGCCTGGGATATTGTACAAATGGAAGAAATTGAAAGAGAGTTGCTGAGCGGCGATGAAGAATAGATTAAAATAATTCATAACCATTCGTTTATAAGCCCATCCCTTCGAAATATTATTGAGCAACAATTACAAGTTCCTACAGGCACCTTGCAGTTTCAGCGGGTAGGTGGCGGCAGCATTAACCAAACAGGCAGACTGACAGCTAATGATAAAAACTTCTTTTGCAAGATCAATATTGCTTCAAAGTTTCCCCATTTGTTTCAAAAAGAAGAAAGGGCTTTAAGGCACCTTTTAAAGCAAAAAGTCATTAAAATTCCTGAAGTATTACATTGTATAGAAACAGGTACTGAACAGGTTTTAATTTTAGAATGGATCAACGAGGGCTCCACCAGCCACCAATTCTGGGCAAACTTTGGACACCAACTGGCAGCCCTTCATTCCATCAGCAATAGTCAGTTTGGCTGGGAAGAGGACAACTATATGGGCAGCGTGGAGCAACCTAATCAATGGATAGCAGACTGGAGCACTTTTTTTACCACCCAACGGTTAATGCCATTAGCACAGAAATGCCTGCAGCAGCATCTTTTGACCAGCAAGCACCTTGCGCAGCTAGAAAAAGTTTGTGAAAAGTTGAATGATATTTTTGAACCAGAGGCCCCTGCCTTGCTCCATGGCGACCTTTGGAGCGGCAATTATATGTGTAGCGAAAATGGAGAACCGGTATTAATTGATCCTGCTATCTATTTTGGCCACCGGTCTGTGGACCTTGCAATGACCATGCTTTTTGGCGGCTTTGACAAAACTTTTTACGAAGCCTATCATTACTACTTTCCTTTACCCAACAACTACCAGCAACAATGGGAAGTTTGTAATTTATACCCTTTGCTTATTCACCTGCTGCTCTTTGGTAGTGGTTACCGGCCCCAGATCGAAAAGACGCTAAATAAGTTTTAGAAATATGATTTGAAAATTACCTTTTTGGCAAGATATTATCTTGTAAGGGCAGCCTTGTAAGGTCAACAAATACTATTAACCTTAATTTTATGTAATGCTTTCGGTGACGATCCTTGGAAATAATTCTGCAGTTCCGGCTTATAACCGACACCCCACCAGCCAGGTAGTTTCGCATGACGGAACAAGTTACCTTGTCGATTGCGGTGAAGGTACCCAAATCCAAATGATACGGTATAAGGTACGACGTAGCAAAATCTCGCACATCTTTATCTCCCACCTGCATGGCGATCACTATTTTGGGCTGGCAGGGCTCATTAACTCATTTAACCTGCTCTCTCATACCCAGGAGGTTCATGTATATGGCCCGGCTCCGCTTCAACAGATCATTGAAATGCAATTTGCTGCCGCGCATACATTCATGTGTTACCCTCTGCATTTCCATACCATTACCCAAAACGATGTTTTGGTTGACAATGACAAAATCAAAATCAGTTGTTTCAGAACCGATCACCGTATAGAATGCTATGGTTTTGTTTTTGAAGAAAAGATGAGTAAAAGGAAATTACTCATAGATAGAGTACGCCAATTACGCATCCCAGTTACCTTTTATAGCAGTTTGCAAAACGGATTGGACTATATAACATCAAAAGGTGAAAGAATAAAGAACGAAACAGTTACTGCAGCGCCTGAAAAAGGTAAAAAATATGCCTTTTGTGCTGACACAAGGTATGACGAATCCATGATCCCGTATATTTACGATGCAGATTTGATCTATCATGAGGCAACCTATCTTGATAATTTGCGAGATAAAGCCTATGAACGCTTTCACTCCACTACCAAACAAGCTGCAGCCATAGCTAAAAAAGCTGCCGTAAAAAAGCTGCTTATAGGGCATTTCAGCTCAAAGTACAGCTCACTGGACACCTTTTTGAAGGAAGCCAGGGAAGTTTTTCCCAATACTGAACTCGCCATAGAAGGTTTAACATACGAATTACACTGAGGTAAATACGGGAGAGAATGATTAAATTACATTAAAAAAGGTTTGAATTTATAGAACAGTTGTAACCATTAGCCTAGGAACAATTAATTTTAGCGCATTAACCTATGAAAGAAATAAACCTACCAACCAGACTCATCAAATGGGTATTTGCTGCGACTGTCGTCGTACTATTATCCATCTCAGTTTTCCTATACCTAAGCTTCAGCAATCTTTTTACTTCTTATAATCTGCTCAACAGGAGCAATTCCATTACACTTAAACTAGAGCAAATCATTTCTTACTTAAAAGATGCAGAAACATCACAAAGAGGCTATTTATTGACAAAAGACTCTATGTATCTTGAACCCAGCCGGTATTCAGAGCGGAAAGTTTGGCAACTGATGACCGAGCTGGATAAATTAATTTCCGGATCACAGCAGGAGCAGAACTTAATTGAACTAAAGAAATTGACCCTGCAAAAGTTTCAAAGACTAGCATTAACAGCGGCTTACTATTCTAACGACTATGATCCGGAAAGAAAAAAGACAGCGCTTTTACATGATAATGTTTCTATGGATAAGATCCGTCTGCTTGTAAACAAGATGCAAGAAGATCAGTTGAATGCGTATATTGAAAGTGATAAAGAAAGAAAGGCATATAGCAGGTTTACCCCTGCCCTGGCCATAATACTCATTATTACAGCACTTATTATTATTTCAGCAGCCTTTTACCAGTTATCGCGCCAACTGGCAATTTCGCATGATTTCCAGGAACAATTATTCAAGAACAATATTGATCTGGAAGAGAAAAAGAACGAACTGGAACAGTCCAATGAAGAACTGGAATCGTTCAACTATATCGCAAGCCATGATTTAAAAGAACCTGTACGGAAAATAAAAACGTTCAGCAGCATGATCATGGATGCAGATTACAGCAAACTTTCTGAAAAGAGCAAACACAACTTTCAGCGACTGGTGTTTGCGGCAGACCGTATGCAGTTATTACTCAACGATCTTATGGCATACACAAGGGTAAGCGCAGCAAAAGATGATTTTACAGACGTAGACCTAAATAAAATAATTCAGCATCTCAGCGAAAGTTTGAAGGAAAGTATTGAGGAGAACAAAGCTGTTATTGAAGCCAGGGAACTTCCTACAATCAAAGCCATACCCTTCCAGATCACACAGTTGTTTGAAAACCTTATTAGTAATTCACTTAAGTACCGTAAAGATGATGAGTCACCGCATATAACCATTCAAAGCAGTATTGTTAGCCGTGAAGAGTACCCGGACTTGCAAACCAATGGTGAGGATCATTACCACAAAATCATATACAGCGACAATGGAATCGGCTTTAGCCAGGAATATGCAGATAAAGTATTCGAGCTTTTTTCCCGTCTGCACAACCAAAATAATTATCCCGGAACCGGTATAGGCCTAACCATTTGCAAGAAGATCGTACAAAATCACAAGGGTCATATCAGGGCACATAGTGAACTGAATAAAGGAACAACGTTTGAGATTTATTTGCCAGCTCTACTTTAAACCT
>CBKWHA010000366.1:0-3565 GCA_966674115.1 uncultured Chitinophagaceae bacterium | reverse complement strand
TGGACCTTGCCTGCAAACCTTGGTTTGACTGTAGGGCCAAACATCGACTATGTCCTGGTTAAGACTTTTAATCCCTACACCCACCTTCCAGTAAATGTAGTGTTAGCCAAAACACTACTAGGCAAATACTTCAAACCGGAAGATGAAAATGGCGATTTTGATAGCTACAAAGAAGGAGTTAAACACCTGCCCTGGAAAATTCTGACAGAGTTTAAAGGAAAAGAACTGGAAGAACTCCAATACGAGCAACTGCTTCCTTATGAAGCCAATTCCCCGGAGGCCATCCGCACGGTAACCCCAGATGCCAAGCCATTCCGGGTGCTGCTGGGCGACTTTGTAACTACCGAAGACGGTACAGGTATCGTACACACTGCCCCTGCTTTTGGTGCCGACGACTTTAGGGTTGGCAAGAAATATAATATTGGAATTCTAACTCTGGTAGATCGCGAAGGTAAGTTCGTAGACGGCCTGGGCGAATTCAGCAACCGCTATATAAAAGACTATAAAGACGAGCCTGGCTACGTAGACGTAAACGTAGACATCTCCGTAAAACTGAAAAAAGAAAACAGGGCGTTCAAGGTTGAGAAGTATGAACACAGCTATCCACACTGCTGGCGTACCGACAAGCCGGTGGTCTATTATCCGCTGGATGCCTGGTTCATCCGTACTACTGCCTTGCGCGATAGAATGGTAGAGCTGAACAAGACCATCAACTGGAAGCCAAAGGCCACCGGTGAAGGCCGTTTTGGGAACTGGCTGGAAAACATGGTAGACTGGAACCTCAGCCGTAGCCGCTATTGGGGCACTCCGCTTCCTATCTGGAGAACCGAAGACGGTAACGAGGAGAAATGTATAGGCTCTATTGAAGAGCTGAACGCCGAGATCCGTAAAGCCAATGAGGTGTTAGGTGGTGATGTAAACACGCATTACCTACACGATGGCATTTTGGACCTCCACAAGCCTTATGTAGATGATGTGGTCCTTGTATCCGAATCTGGCAAACCCATGCGCCGTGAACCAGACCTGATCGATGTATGGTTTGATAGCGGTGCTATGCCATATGCCCAATGGCACTATCCAGTTGAAAATAAAGAAACTTTTAACCAGAATTTCCCTGCAGATTTTATTGCCGAAGGTGTGGATCAGACCCGTGGTTGGTTTTATACCCTCCATGCCCTTGGAGTAATGCTGTTCGATAGTGTTGCTTTCAAAACCTGCGTTTCCAATGGCCTGGTACTCGATAAAGCCGGCAATAAAATGAGCAAACGTCTAGGCAATGTGGTCGATCCATTTAAAACCATTGCCGACTTTGGTGCAGATGCAACCCGCTGGTACCTGGTTACTAATGCATCACCTTGGGACAACCTGAAATTCGATATAGAAGGAATCCGTGAGGTGCAGCGCAAATTCTTTGGTACATTATATAATACCTACCAGTTTTTTGCGCTTTATGCTAATGTAGACGGCTTTACTTTTAAAGAAGATTACATTCCGGTAAAAGAGCGCCCCGAGATTGACCAATGGATTCTTTCCTCATTACATACATTAATCAATAAAGCTAAGGCAGCTTTTGATGATTATGAACCAACAGTTGCAGGCCGCCTGATCGAAGATTTTGTGGACGAACACCTGAGCAACTGGTATGTTCGCCTTTGCCGTCGCCGCTTCTGGAAGGGAGAATATGAAAGGGATAAGATCTGCGCTTACCAGACCTTGTATGAATGCCTGGAAACTGTGGTACGCTTAATGGCACCTATTTCCCCATTCTTTAGTGATGAGCTGTTCCGCAATTTAAATGAAGTGACCAACAAGCATAAGGCTGAGTCTGTTCACCATTTGCTGTTCCCAACAGCAGATAAAAAAATTATAGATGTGCTGTTGGAAGAAAGAATGCAATTGGCCCAGGATGCCTCTTCGCTCATCCTTTCTTTGCGTAAGAAGGCTAACATAAAGGTGCGCCAACCTCTTCAAAAGGTGTTGATCCCGGTACTCAACCCTGCCATGGAACAACAATTGCAGAGAGTGCAGGAACTTATACTAGCAGAAGTGAATGTAAAAGAGATTGAGTACCTTACTGATACAGAAGGTTTTATTAAAAAGAAAATAAAACCTAACTTTCAGGCCCTGGGAAAGAAACTCGGCCCTAAAATGAAGGCGGTAAGCACTAAATTGTCAGAATTTAGTCAGCATGATATTACATTATTTGAAAAAGAAGGCCGATATTCACTCCCAATTGGAGATGAAATTGTAGAGTTAGCATTAAGTGAAGTAGAGATCAGCAGTGAAGATATTCCGGGTTGGACAGTTGCTAGCAAGGGGCCGTTAACGGTTGCCCTTGACATAGAGGTTACTCCTGAGCTGGTTCAGGAAGGTGATGCCAGGGAATTTGTCAACCGCATTCAGAAAATCAGAAAAGACAGTGGCTTCGATGTAACAGATAGGATAGAGGTTAAAGTGGCTGCCAACAATGGCATACAGCAGTCCCTGGCTAAGTTTAACGATTATATTTGCGCTGAAATTCTGGCAGATAAGCTGGAGTTAGCACCCGATATTAACGATGGCACAGAAATAGAAGTAAATGACAATGTGTTAAAGGTCATCGTTTCTAAAAAGGAGTAATTGGTATGGCAACAAAAAAAGCGGTTCCTAAAAAGGAGACCAAAGCTGCAAAGCCCGCTAAGAAAGCTGCAGCAAAAAAAACTGTTAGTCAAAAACCTGTAAAAACTGCCGGAACAGCTAAAGCTGAGGCTAAAAAGCCTGCGAAAAAAGCTGCTCCTGTTAAGCATTCTAAGGCTGCAGCTAAAGTTGCAAAATCCGCTACCTCATCTAAAAAAGATGTAAAGGTGGCTGCTAAAAGCGGAACCCAGACAACTAAAAAGGCTGGGGCAGTTGAAAAAACGACCCCGGTTAAGAAGACGCCAGTAGTAGCCAAAAATGAGCCTGTAAAGCCGGTTACTACTGAAAAGAAACCTGCAGTAGAAGCCCCAACAGTCCATGAAGTTAAACCAGCTATAAAGCCTCTTGAAAAGCCAACGGCTAAAAAGGAGCCAGCCAAACCAGTAGTTGTTCCAAAAACAACAACTTCAAAATCAGTTAAATACGAACCTGAGTTTACGAAATCAGTGTTGGATTACAATAATCAAAATCAAGAACAACAGAAACCCGCTATGCGTTATTCAGATGCCGAGTTGGCCGAATTCAGAGAGCTGATCAATAGGAAACTAGAAACAGCTAAAAAAGAACTTGCTTATTTACAAGGCTTGATCACAAGGAAAGATGAGAGTGGCGAATTAGATGAGGGACGATATATGACCATGGAAGATGGAAGTATGAGTATGGAAAGAGAACAGTTGAGTCAAATGGCCAGCCGCCAGATTCAATTTATAGACCACTTGGAAAAGGCCATTATGCGTATTGAAAATAAAACCTATGGCGTTTGCCGGGTTACAGGAAAGCTGATCGATAAAGCCCGCCTGCGCGCAGTGCCTCATGCTACATTGAGTATTGAAGCTAAACAGATGATGAATAAATAAGCGAAAGTCTTTAAAGGTTATAAGGTTGTTGA
>CBKWHA010000365.1:0-3628 GCA_966674115.1 uncultured Chitinophagaceae bacterium | reverse complement strand
AGTTACCTCAGATGAGAAAGAATTGAGCTGGTCCACCATTGTATTAATAGTGTTCTTGAGCTCAAGGATTTCTCCCTGTACATCCACTGTAATTTTCTTGGATAAATCACCCTTTGCTACAGCCGTAGTTACCTCAGCAATATTCCGAACCTGTGCAGTCAGGTTACCAGCCATCTGGTTTACAGAATCGGTTAGATCTTTCCAAACGCCTGCCACACCTTTTACGCGTGCCTGCCCACCCAATTTTCCTTCCGATCCTACTTCCCGGGCCACACGGGTTACCTCCATTGAAAACAAATTCAATTGCTTCACCATATCATTAACCTCCCTTGCAATGCGGGCAAATTCTCCCTGTAGCAAATGATCGCCTATTTGCAAAGGCATTTCCTGAGATAAATTTCCTTTTGCAACGGAAGAAATAACGTGCGCTATTTCAGTTGTGGGATGTACCAGGTCAGAAATAAGACCGTTGATCGCATCTACACCCGCGCTCCATGCTCCTGATGCAAAACGCGGAATTTCTACCCGATGTACTAATTTCCCTTTTTTACCAATTTCAATACCAGCCTTGGTAAGCTCTTGCATCAGAATCTCATTCAATGATATGATTTCATTAAGAGTGTCACAGATCTTTCCATCAATACCAGTTTTATCTACCGGCATGCGTACACTGAAGTTCCCACCTCTTACCTCACAAAGTATGCGCAATAATTCCCTACTATCTAAGGTGTCATCAAAATCTTTCTTTCTCCGGCCATTCTGCTTACCTGCATCAGAACCTGTGGCCTTTGAATTCGACACTGTATGAGTTGAGAACTCTTGTTCAGAGCCGCTGGCTTTGTTTCGTTTGTTCATATAAGAAAACTTGGTATTTCAAACCTACTGAAAAAGATGCTTTTTAAAAGGATGAGGCTGGCTTTTTAATTTATTCTGTGCCTATGAAATAAATATATTAACAAATGAAGACTTTGGCTTATGTATATTAAAAACCTTATAATAATATGCCCTTACGGGCCATCTAGGGTTAATTGAGTTTTCTTAACCCTCTCAGATATTCTTAGTTCGCCCCTTTCCAATATTCGTATTTCCTTTTGTTATTGTTATTATTTTTAATTTTTCTTTGTAAAAAGTAAACACCATAATTTTACTGGTTCCACCACCATTAATATGATCTCATCCCAAAACAAAAGCAATTTTATTTTTCTGGCAGAAGATGACATTGATGATCAGGAATTATTGATTGAAGCGCTTACTAGCATTGATGATACAGTTGAAGTTTTCGTTGTGAATAATGGTAAAAAGGCAATCAGTTTCCTGGAAGACCTCCCCGAAAATAAAAATCCCTGCCTGATCGTTTTGGACTATAATTTACCGGAATTGAATGGCGCAGACATACTAAGTCGAATCAATACGATCGATAGACTGAACTCTGTTACTAAAGTAATATGGAGTACTTCCAACTCTCCTGTTTATGAGAAGATATGTACCGAATTAGGTGCTAAAGCTTACTTTGTAAAACCCACTGATTTTTATGGTATTGAAAAAATTGCCAGAACAATGCTCAGGCTATGTGGTTTAAAGCAGGAATAATTCTATATCCTAACTTTCCTCTACTTTTGCGCCTTGATGAAAATACTTATCAGGCAGGCAAGAATCATTGATTCATCATCGCCTTTTCACCAGCAGAAAGCTGATATTATTATTCAAAATGGCGTTATTAGCTTTATTGGCAACGATCTTTCCGGAGATGTTGATCAGATTATAGACATTCCTGGGTTAATTATATCTCCGGGCTGGGTAGATGTTTTTGCTCATTTTTGCGACCCGGGTTTCGAATATAAAGAAACGTTAGAAACGGGTGCTCAGGCAGCGGCAGCAGGTGGTTTCACAAACGTATTTGTTATACCGGCCACTTCCCCAGTAGTGCACAATAAAGCAGCAGTTGAATATGTTGTACAGAAAAGCAAAACGCTCCCGGCTACAATACATCCATTAGCTGCTGTGACAAAGAATCTTGAAGGCAAAGAATTGGCCGAAATGTATGATATGTACAAAAGCGGCGCTATTGCCTTTGGTGATGGCATTTCGACCATCCAGTCGGCAGGCATAATGCTGAAAGCCCTGCAGTATATTAAAGCAGTGGACGGAGTATTGATTCAACTGCCTGATGACAAAACGATCAGTAATCATGGTTTAATGCATGAAGGCATTATTTCTACTCAGTTGGGATTGCCAGGTAAGCCTGCAATTGCAGAAGAACTCCTCATTACGCGTGATATTGAACTGGCAAAATACACCGGATCAAAAATTCATTTTACTGGTATCTCAACTGCTAAATCAATTGAACTGATCCAAAAAGCAAAAAAAGAAGGGATACTTGTTACTTGCTCAGTAACCCCCTATCACTTGTGTTTTTGTGATGAAGACCTGACCAGTTATGATACGAATCTGAAGGTGAATCCTCCTCTACGAACAAAGGCTGATAGAGAAGCATTACGGGAAGCTGTTTTGAATGGCGTGGTTGATTGTATTGCAACGCATCATTTGCCTCATGAGAAAGACAGCAAGATAGTTGAGTTTGAATATGCTAAAAACGGTATAATAGGATTGGAAACAGCATTCGGTGTAGTTAAGAATTGTATGCCTTCGATCTCTGTTGAAAGACTTGTTGAATTATTCAGCGCTCACCCCAGAAAAATTTTCAATCTCCCAAAGCCAATCATTAATGAAAACGAGGAAGCTTGCCTGTCCCTCTTTTTAGAAAATGAAAAATGGACCTTTGAACAAAAAGACATTCGGTCAAGATCAGAAAATACTCCATTTATTGGTAAAGAGTTAAGAGGCAAACCTGTCGGTATTTTCAATAAATCTCAATTGTTTTTAAATTCATAAATAAATGCAAAAGGAAACAAACGTATCCCATGGCTTAAAATGGGGCGTTATTATTGGTATTGTTTATTGTATTTTTCTTTTTTTACGATATAACTTCGGCGGCAATAACCCGATGATGCTCGGTTTTTGGACATTTATCGGCTATTTAGTAGTTCTTGCATTACTTTTCGTTTGTGGAAGCATAAGAAGAAAACAGCTTGGAGGATACATTGAATTGAAGGATGCATTTCAGACAATGTTTATAGCTGTACTGGGGTTTGAATTTTTCTACATGGCTTTTAATTTTCTTTATTTGAAATTTGTGAATCCTGACTTCTTTAGCAATCTTAAAGACACCATGGAAGCCTACATGATCAAGAACAATGTGCCTCAGGAGGATATTGACAAAGCCCTCAAAAATTTTGACAGTGAGGCCTCAAAAAAAATGAATCTCGGAAGTTCTATTCTATCATTAGCGTTTTCAGTAGCCATCAGCGGAGTATTTGCGATGATTTTCGCCTTAATTTTAAAAAAGAAAAGAGAACCTTTCGCTGATTCTTCTTTTCAATGAAAATGATGTATAATCCTACCACGCATATGGACCTTTCAATAGTTGTTCCGCTTTTTAATGAAGAAGAGTCATTGCCTGAACTGTGTGACTGGATTCACCGTGTGTGCACCAAGCACTTTTTTTCATATGAAGTAATTTTAGTTGATGATGGAAGCACTGATAATTCGTGGCAGGTTATCCAACAAT
>CBKWHA010000364.1:0-3646 GCA_966674115.1 uncultured Chitinophagaceae bacterium | reverse complement strand
CGCATAAAAAAAAGTTGCTATGTTTAAATTATTTCTTATTTTTAATCGCTTATGAAAACAAATTACTTCAAGACCATCATTACTAGCTTTTTCATTTTTAGTACCATCGTCTCATTTTCGCAAGTAAAATTGGGGATTTTCGGTGGACCCCAGGTTACATCTGCAAAGTATAAAATTGAAGGAGAAACTCAACCCATAGATAAAAAATACGGCGCTCAATTAGGTGCTAACTTGAAGGTACCTTTTGAAAACAATTTATATTTTGCTCCTGCTTTATATTACAATCTGAAAGGCTATCATGTAACTTTAAACAAACCTGCCTTCCCTCCTTCTGATAAGGCAATTAATAATGATACCCGTATTCACACTGTAGAAACTGCAGCAATGTTGCAATATGATTTTTCTAAGAAGCCTTCACATTTTTTTCTCAAAAGCGGGTTTGCTCTTGATTTCGTTGTCAGCGGAAGAGAAAAATTCGATACACAACCCAGGGGAACAGTGAGCAGAAAAATGAAATTCAGTTTTACCGACTATGGTCTTGTTTCGGCTTCAGCCAACTTTCATTTTGGATATGAAACAGCTAATGGCCTGATCCTCTTTGCTCATTATGCTCATGGTATTGGCAGTATGAATAACGCAGATTACGGACCGAGAATCTTTCACCGTATTGCAGGTATTTCATTGGGCTACTATTTGCATAGAAACCCGAATGTACTCGATACCAGGGTACTTCAAAAGTAGAAAAAGTCAATCCTTGAATGTCTCATTTGCTTTATCAATCATTTTATCTTCCCATCCATGGGTCAGTTCTTCAGGGTGTTCCATTTGATGGAGCGGATCTTTTTTACGAATCATTTTAATAACCTGGATGATTGCTGTTAATAAAAAGATTCCACCAATCATCCAGTTTAATAAATGTTGGTTGTTGCTTAACCTGGCCGCAACCAAATTGCCGCCAAATATAAAGACACAGCTACCCAGAAGGGTCCCGAAAGCTATCCCTGTAATATATAAGTTGTAATGACTGGTCTTAGGTAGTAATATCTTTTTAGAGAATAAAACTGTGCTCCAGCCAAACCAAAAGGGAATTTGCACCGGATTGATCGCACTCATTAATAATCCAAGCCAAAAGCGATGTAGCGTACTACTTAGGATCACGTTTTTATTTATTGTTGGGTGCAAAGCTGCATAAAATGAAGAAACAGCCAATGCCAACACTATGAGTAAAGTGAGCCACTCAAGTATCCTCAATAACCTTTGCTGCTTGCGCACCCAGTCCATTGCAAATAAAGAAAGCCGTACATAAACTACTTCAGCGAGCAAGGCGCCCAGAGCAAATTTTGCCGCAGGGTAAATACCATCTGTAATGGAAATTTGCATCACTGCCACATTCAGAGTTCCCAGAGGCAATGAACCCAGGAAGGAGATAAACATTCCTGTAAATAATATCTTTATCAGTTTAGCCATTATACCTTTTTTTCTCTAAATCAAGATCTTCGTATCCCATTCTTCCAGAATTTGAAAATGTTTTTTGGACTGTTGCAAAAACTTCCATCCCTCAGTAAAAGACCAATAGGGGGTACCATTTTGGTGATTGTAGCGGGAAATCTCAAATAGTACTTTCCAATGCATCAATATTTCCTTATAAGCCTGAATGAGTGTAAACCCATTGTTATAAACATGATTAGGCTCGGCACCGCTGCCATTAAATTCCAATATCACGTAATTCTTCCCTTGCTTTAAGTCTTCTATCGACTTACATTTAATATCATACCGGCCATAATAGAAGTTTGTTTGAAGGCTCAGTTCATCAAATACACAGTGCAGGTCATTATCAATTTCATGCTTCAGATTTACGAATCGTGCACCCCGGTTGAGATTGGCTGCATAAGTCAAAAGGTATTTTTCACCCTTGGGAAGGACAACCTGCAGATTGCCTGCATGTTTTATCCGCATTTCATCCAGGCGGTACTTTGCTTTCGGGTGTTCTAGGATCAGTTCCATTAATGTATTATTTCCATTACCTATTACCTCCATCAATTCTTTTTGAATAAAACCGGTAACCACACCTTTTTTCTGGTTTGGAAAGCGGTAATAGAAAACACTGACTTCTATAGGGTACAATGCAAGGTCTTGTATGATATACTCTACCTGCATTTTTTGGTGGTAAAAGAGCAGGTCTTTTTCATGGTCTACTTTTCGAAAAAGTAATCCTTTCATGCCTACGTCCGGTTTTACGCAAAAAGGATAGGTAAATCCATGCTCAGAAATTTTCTTTAGTACGGTTTCCTGAGTTTCATCTGGCTTAACATAAATAGTTTTGGGATATAAGGACGCCGGTAATTGTTCATACATTTCTTTCTTGCCTTCACCTTCAAACCCCCCAAAAGTAATTGTTGGATTGGAGGAGCTGAAAAACCAGACCGAACCTGAACGGAGACAATACCACATCCAGACAGGCGTAATGCCAAAATAACGCAGCTTGAATGGCCACAGCTCCCAATTGGTAAGTTTCTCCCAATAACTCTTAAACATCATAAGGTCGGCAAAAATAGAAAATAGAAAGTTCAACTGTAAATTCATTATCTTAACAAACAGAGGAACTTGTGAACTTTCGAACAATCTAAATTAAAAATAATATGCATATAAAAACTATGGCTGAGGCTTTTACTACTGGCGAAACAACGGAGATACTATTTTGGGTAGGTTGTGCTGGTTCTTTTGACCAACGGGCACAGAAAGTCACCAAAGCTTTTGCCTCCATTTTACATGCTGCCGGAATTGATTTTGCAATTTTAGGTAAGGAGGAAATGTGTACTGGCGATCCTGCACGCAGAGCCGGAAATGAGTTTTTATTCCATATGATGGCTTACCAGAATATTCAAATTTTAAACAATTATAATATAAAAAAGATTGTTACCGCTTGCCCTCATTGTTTCAACATCTTTAAAAATGAATATCCTGAGTTAGGTGGAACATATGAAGTTGTTCATCATACGACCTTTTTGCAGCACTTGATTGATGAGGGTAGAATAAAATTAAAAGAAGGAGGAAGTTTTAAAGGTAAACGTATTACTTATCATGATAGCTGTTATCTGGGACGGGGCAATGGGATTTATGAGGCTCCCCGGAAGGTGCTGGAAGCGCTTGACGCAGAACTGGTAGAAATGAAACGCTGCAGGAAAAATGGCTTTTGCTGTGGTGCCGGTGGTGCCCAAATGTTTAAAGAAGAAGAACCGGGTAAAATAAGAGTAAATTGGGAAAGGGCAAACGAAGCTATTGGCACGGGGTCAATGATTGTAGCCTCTGCCTGTCCTTTTTGTAACACCATGCTTACAGATGGGGTAAAAGCTGCTGAAAAAGAGGAAACGGTAAAAGTTATGGATATAGCTGAGTTGGTGGCAGAGAGTATTTCTCCGAAGTAGTAGCACTAGCAGGGTGTAGTATCGCCACCTTATCTTTGCACAATGAATTTAGATTTTATTCATTTAATACCGGAAACATTTTCACCAACCAGCCGTGTTTGGATCTATCAAAGCAGCCGGTTATTTACTATGGCTGAGGCTTTGGAGATAGAAGCCTTAATTAATAAATTTTGTGGCGAGTGGCAATCTCATGGAAGTAATGTGAAAGCATTCGGAAACCT
>CBKWHA010000363.1:0-3666 GCA_966674115.1 uncultured Chitinophagaceae bacterium | reverse complement strand
ATACATTTTGTCGAACAGAAGAGACACCATCCAGTCAGACCTGGCTGAATGGTGCGGCAAGGACAAATCAGCCGTGATGCGGCATTTGGACGCACTGGAAGAAAAAAAGATGGTAGTAAGGGTAAATGATTCAACCGATCGAAGAAGAAAGATCCTGGTCATCACAAAAGCAGGCCATGATACCTTGGCCAAAGCCCTTCAGTCGCTTACCGAGGTTTTCGAGGAAGTATCAAAAACGGTTTCTGAAGAGAAAATGCAAATATTCAGAGAAGTGCTGCTTCAACTAAGACAAAATACAGACTAATAAAAAATTTTATCAAAATAGTTGACATAATCAATCATTTACATAGTCAAGTAATATTAGAACCAGATACAAAACAAGTATGAACCGAATTACATCAAATACAAAATTCCTTTTCAGTTTGGCTGCCATCCTGCTTCTGGCAGTTCAGGGCAACGCCCAAACAACTGCGTTCTCCTTAAAACAAAGCCTGGAGTATGCTCTTCAGAACCATCCCAGCCAGACCATTTACAAAAACGAAATGGCCATAGCCAACTATAAGGCTAAAGAAGCGCTTGCCAGTTACCTGCCACAGGTAAATGGTAGCATTTCTGCAGATGATAACCTGAAACTGCAAACCACAGTGATTCCTGCCGGCGTTTTCGGACCTACGGAGTCGAAGGTAACTTTTGGCAACAAATACAGTACAGTAGCCACTTTGCAGGCAGAGCAGACCATCTATGACCAGGCCATGATCATGGGCATCAAAGCTGCAAAACCTAATACACAGTTGGCCAACCTGAACAAGGAAAAAAATGATGAAACCATCATTTACAATGCTGCAACGGCTTACTACCAAGCAATGATCTATAAGGAGCAGGAAAAACTGCTGACAGAAAATGAAAGGAAGTACCAAGAGTTATTGCCTGCACTGAAACTTCAGTATGAAAAAGGTGTAGCCAAGAAAATTGACTACGACCGTGTACGCGTGAACCTGCTCAACATTCAATCGCAAAAGCAGGTAGCACAAACCAATTTTGAAGTGGCTTTAAACCAGTTGAAAAATGCCATGGGCATGCCCCTGAATGCTGCACTGACGATCACAGACTCAGTAAATATCAGTACCAGCCTGCAGCCTTTAGCCAGCCAGGATTTTAACCCTGCCAACAAGCTGGATTATAAAATACAACAACAAAATATTGAACTGTATAACATTGATGTAAAGCGGAAACGTGCAGCCCACCTGCCAACAGTTTCTATGTACTACCGCTATGGACAACAAGCCTTTGGTGGTACGCTGAGCAAGACTTATAGTAACTGGTACGACTTCTCAGGTATAGGCTTGAAAGTGAATATCCCAATTTTCAGCGGTCTGCGCCGCAGCAGCCAGTTGAAGCAAAGCCAGTTGAGCCTGGAAAATGCAATGGAGAACCTGAAGATCAGTGAGACAAACTGGACAATGCAATACCAGAATGCCCAGACAAAGCTCCTAAGCTCTTACACAAATGCACAAACGAATAAAGAGAACCTGGCTTTGGCTCAGGATGTATTTACTACGACCAGTCTTCAGTACCAGAAAGGAACGACACCCCTGACAGAGTTACTGAATGCTGATTACGCATACAAAGAAGCGCAGAACAACTATATCACTTCAGTGATCAACTATTATATCGCCAATATCGAACTGGAAAGGGCGAAAGGCAATTTAAAAACATTCATAAACACACTATAAACCTAAAAGGTTTTCAGAACCATCAACAACTCAATTTATGAAACAGAAAAAAGGAATCGGCGGAAAGATCATCACCATCGTTGCGGTAATTGCAATTGTTAGCCTCACCGCTTTCAAGTTGATGAACAACAAGAAAAAAATTGACGAAAACAATAAACCTGCCGACCGCTCTAATATCCCGGTTGCAGTATCTATAGATACAGCCCGCATTCTTTCCGTTACCGGCGACTTCACCCTTCCGGCTATGCTGGAACCAGCTACCGATGCAGATATCGCCGTTGCTGTACAGGGAAAGATCCAAAGCCTGAATATTGAACAAGGCTCTTATGTTTCAAAAGGACAGATAATTGGTAAAATAGATTCCAGATTAAAAGAACTCAACCTGCAATCTACCCAGCTCAGCGCAGCCAAACTGGAAAAAGACATGAAGACGTATAAAGAACTAATGGAAGGAAATGCAACTACAGAAGAAAAATACAACGACATCAAATACAACTACGAAAACAGCAAAATACAACTGGAACAGATCCGTCAGCAGATAGCCGATGGTAACATCATCGCACCCATCAGCGGTGTGATCGTTGCCAAAAACTTGCAAGCGGGTGAGTTCGTAAACCCGGGCACCGTGATCGCTTCAGTGGTAAATGTGTCCAGTCTGAAAGCAGCCGTCATGGTAAACGAGAAAGATGTGTACAAGTTGAAGAATGGACAGCAGGCAGTGATCAGCAGCGACGTTTTCCCTGGCAAAACCTTTAGAGGACAGATCTCATTCATCTCTCCCAAAGGTGATGAGAACCACAATTACCGTGTAGAAGTAGAAGTAAACAACGCAGGCCAGTTGCTGAAAGCAGGTACTTATGTAAAAGTGATGTTTGGCATCAACCAGCAATCCGATGCCTTGCAGATCCCGAAAAAGGCGCTGGCAGAAGGTATGAAGAATCCTTTTGTCTATGTAGTGAAAGGCAATGGCGTTGAACAAAGAAAGCTGGTACTTGGCCGCGAACTGGGCGAGAACGTTGAAGTCATCAGCGGTCTCCAGCAAGGTGAAGTAGTAGTAATAAACGGCCAGATCAACCTGACCGAAAACAGCAAAGTGGAAATCGTAAGGAACTAAGATAGACTCGCCCCGTTACGACAACCATAAACCATAAACAAAAAACTATAAACCTTTCATGTCTATTACAGAACTATCCATAAAGCGGCCGTTACTGATCATCACGGTCTTCGTAACGCTGCTCTTGTTTGGCTATATCAGCTATAACAACTTAAATTATAACCTGCTTCCTAAAATGGATGTGCCGGTGATCATGATACAAACCACTTACCGTGGTGCCTCCAGCGAGGAAGTGCAGACCAGTATCTCCAAACCTGTAGAAGATGCCATTAGTGGTATTGAAGGTGTAGACAGGATCACCTCCACTTCCAGGGAAGGTGCATCCATTGTGGTGGTACAGTTGAAACAAACCACCAATGCATTGAATGCACAAAGAGATGCGGAACGTAAGATCAACCAGATCAAGGCTCTGTTGCCCGAAGAGGCTGACGAACCAGTGGTGAACCGCTTTAGCATGGATGACATGCCTGTATTGAGGGTTAGTGCTTCGGCCAATGTGAGCCCTTCAGAATTATATGACCTGATCGATCAGAAGATAAAACCTGTAATATCCAGCGTTTCCGGCGTAGGTAACGTGAACCTGGTGGGTGGCAGCAAAAGAGAGATCAAGGTAAACCTGGACAACGATAAACTGCAGGCTTACAATATTTCACCTGCACAGGTAAATCAGGCTGTTGCCATCAGCAACAGTTCCTATCCTGCAGGTAGCGTTGAAAACAAACAGGACAGGATGTCGCTTCGCCTCGATGCTAAGATCAACAAGGTGGATCAGTTGCGCAACCTGATCCTGAGGGAAAATGCAGATGGCAGCAAGGTATT
>CBKWHA010000362.1:0-3667 GCA_966674115.1 uncultured Chitinophagaceae bacterium | reverse complement strand
AGCCTACTTATAGGCAGTGGCAGCTATTGCAATTGTTTTTCTTCTTAAAACTTTTTTTTAAGCAAAATCAAAACCACAGAAAACTTCCGTATGAAAAAAATTCTCCTCTTCACATGGCTGCTCTTGTTGCTGTTTTTTAATCAGCCAGCAAGAGCCCAAACTTTTGTACATCCCGGCGGCCTGCACACCCAAGCCGACCTGGACCGCATGAAGGCCCAGGTGGCCGCCGGGGCCCATCCTTGGATCGATGGCTGGAATCGGCTCATTGCCGATCCCTGGGCCCAGAACAACTATAGCCATGGGGCCCGGGCCAACATGGGCACCAGCCGCCAGCGGGCCGACCAGGACGCCCACGCCGCTTATCTCAATGCCATCCGCTGGTATATTTCCGGCGACACCACCTATGCCGCCTGTGCCGTAAGGATATTAAATGCCTGGTCGGCCGTGGTCAACCAGGTGCCAACGGGCACGGACATTCCCGGCCTGAGCGGCATCCCCATCTTTGATTTTGCCCTGGCGGCCGAAGTCCTGCGGATCTATCCCGGCTGGGCGCCGGCAGACTTTGCCCGCTTTCAAAACATGATGCGCACCTATTTTTATCCGGTTTGTCATAATTTTTTGACGAACCACAACGGCACCTGCAGCAGCCACTACTGGGCCAACTGGGACATTGCCAACATTGGGGCCCTGGTGGCTATGGGGGTGTTGTTGGATGACACCACCATCTACAACGAAGGGGTGGAGTACTTTAAAAACGGCGCAGGTATGGGCAGCATCAAGAACGCTGTTTATTATCTGCATCCCGGTGGACTGGGGCAATGGCAGGAGAGCGGCCGCGACCAGCCGCATGCCATGCTGGGGGTGGGCATGATGGCCTACCTCTGCCAGGTGGCCTGGAACCAGGGGCTCGACCTATTTGGCTATGACAACAACCGCCTGCTGGCAGGAGCGGAATACGTGGCGCGCACCAACCTGTCGCAGCCGGTGCCCTATACGGCCTACAACAACTGCGACAATGTCAACCAGCGGTGGTTGTCCCAGAATGCGATTGGGCGCCTGGACCGCCCGGTCTGGGAGCTGCTTTATAACCACTACGGGATAACCAAAGGATTAAACACACCCAATGTAAAGGCCATGGCCCAGGTGATGCGGCCAGAGGGGGGCAGCATTGACCATTTTGGACACGGCACCCTCACCTTTACGCTCAGCGGGGCTGCTTCGCCCTATCCGCCTTCTCCAATACCAGCCGCACCCACAGGGGTTACAGTAATGGCAGGGGTTTCCCGGGTGGAACTGAAGTGGGCGGTTCCCGCCGAAAGTACGGTTCAAGGATATACTATTCAACGGGCCACCTCGGCCGGAGGGCCTTACACCACCATTGCTTCGTGGAAGAATAACTCCTCACCGGATTACACAGATGGGAGTGTCAGCAATGGCACCACGTACTACTATGTGATAGCGGCCAACAACCAGTCGGGTACCAGCCCCAATTCAGTGGAAGTGAGTGCTACGCCTATGGCTGCTTCCACCACCCTGCCTACCGGCTGGAGCCGGCAGGACATTGGAACGGTGGAGATAGGTGGAAGTGCCAGTTATGCCAGTGCGGGCAATCATACATTTATTACTAGTGGGGCAGGGGCCATTGGTGCAACAACGGATGCCTGTGGGTTTACTTATGGCATTGCATCGGGCGACTTTACCATTACTGCACGCATGATAGGAATGGGCGGAACTAATGGTAAAACAGGTATCATGATCCGCGAATCGCTTGATCCAAATGCAAAAGCATTCATCATGAAACGAGGTGATGTCGGCTGGCGTCAGGCGGCATTTGGAAGGCGTACCACCACCGGAGGTTCTATGACGTGGATCGCCGGGAACGATTATACCTGGCTGCCAGCCTGGTTCCGGTTGCAACGCTCAGGGAATACTGTTACTGCTTTTGAGTCTTCTGATGGCGTTGCCTGGTTTGAAGTAGGCTCTGCTTCCGTTGCAATGGGCAATAACTGCTATGTCGGATTATTCAACAGCTCAGGCAATACCACTGCATTAAGCACGGCTACCTTTGACCATGTAACTGTTGATGGCGAAGGCACCACGGCACCCAACACGCCTACTGGACTAACAGCAGAAGGTGACAACTTGAAAAATACCTTGCACTGGAATACCGTTGATGGCGCATCGAGCTATACGCTGCATCGTGCAACGGTAAGCGGCGGCCCCTACACCACAATAGCTACCAATTTAAGTGTCCCGGATTATACTGATATAACTGTGGTAAATGGCACCACTTACTATTATGTGGTTTCCTCAGCCAATTTAGCGGGGGAAAGTGCCAATTCTGCCGAAGTAAGCGTCACACCTGAAGCGGATATAGCACCGGTGCCGGCTAATGTAACAGTAGTGTCAACATCTGCAAGCCTGATTAACATTTCCTGGTCGGCCAGCTTAAGTGCAACAGCTTACAACATAAAGCGGGCAACGGTAAGCGGTGAGCCCTATACTACTATTGCCAGTCCAACATCTACTTCTTTTAGTGATGCAACAGTTACTGGTGGCACTACTTACTATTATGTGGTATCGGCGGTGAACGAAAAAGGAGAGTCGGCTAACTCGGCCGAAGTAAGGATTATACCCGGCAACGTTGGTTACTGGAAGTTTGATGAAGATGGTGGAACCGCTGCTCTGGATTCGTGGGGTGTCAACAATGGAGCACTGGGGGCAACTGCCACCCGAGATACGGGGAAATTCGGACAGTCGCTGAAACTAAATGGCATTGGCACTTCAGGCACTGCCACTTCTTATGCATCCCTGCCCAGCAGTATCATGGGTTCATTAACTGGTGATTTTACTATCAGCCTTTGGGTGAAGATGAACGACTTGACCTATACGTTTATGCGCATCTTCGACTTTGGTAACAATGCCAACAGCATGATGTACCTGACTCCACAGACGGCCATTGTCAGTGGTGGAAAATCAACCATTCGCTTTGGTATCAAAACAAGTACCACTTCCCAGCAGACGGTTGTGTATAATTATGCATGGTCATTGGATACGTGGACGCATCTGGCCGTAACCTTGAGCAGCAATACCAACACGGTCCGGTTGTATATAAACGGAGTCCAGGTAGCGGCGAATACGGCCTTCACCTTAAGACCTTCCAACTTAGGCACCTCCACAAAGAACTATATTGGTAGATCGAACAATACAGTTGACCGGATGTTCAACGGTTCTATAGACGAGTTCAAAATCTACAACAGAGCTTTAACAGCATCTGAGATTACTTCAGCCATGAAGATGGAACAAAACTTAACCTTTGATGCTTTCTCTGAAAAAATAGTTGGTGATGAGGATTTTGATGCAGGAGCTGTTGCTTCTTCTGCATTGCCTGTGACCTATACCAGTTCAGACGAAAATGTTGCAACCATAGTAGATGGTAAGATCCATATTGTAGGAAAAGGCAAGACAACAATCACTGCGTTTCAAAATGGGAATGATGATTACCATGCTGCCACGCCGGTTTCACAGTTGCTTACCGTTTATATTCCACCTTTGGTTAGAGCAAAGAACATTACTGTAGCTCTTGACAATACTGGACAGGTGTCTATTAGTCCGCAACAGGTGGATGATGGGTCGGTGAGTTATTCAGGAGGACTGGACCTAAGTC
>CBKWHA010000361.1:0-3694 GCA_966674115.1 uncultured Chitinophagaceae bacterium | reverse complement strand
TGCTGCACCAGTTGGTGGGCAAAGACGGGGGCTACTGAGGTGCCCTTTGTTCCCATACCATTCAGGATACCGATGGTGGCGTGGTGAGGGTGAAAGCCAACAAAAGGTCTTCTCTCTAAAGTAGAAGGCCGCAGGGCTGCTTTATGGTCTACGATTTTGTACGGTACCTTCAGCCAGGTATCCAGGTGGAACTTTGTTCTTTCCAAAAACTCATTGGTAGGGTAGGAATGCTCGTATTCCCACTGATAAGATGAACCTACCCAGAAAATATTCTTAGTGAATAGTGGCGCAATGGTCATGCTTTTTTTGAAGATGTGCTGATTGGTAAGTTCTTCGCTTTCTATCAGCACCACTTCTCCTTTACTGGGTGCGAAGGGGAGATTTTTGAACCACTGATGTTCCATCGAATTGATGCCATCGCAAAAGATGATCTTTTCTGCGGTAATATTGTGGTAAGAGATGGAGTCTGCATTGAGTGACAGGTGCGCTGTATCAAAATTGTCTTCCAGTAACAGGGTGTTTTCTTTTAAATATGATCGCCAGGAAGAAAGCAGGGTTTGCAGGTCGGTAGTGTAGGCAGGTTGAATTTTTCCGCAGCCAAAGTCATAATTGAAATATTGGTTGAACTGGTTCTGGTCGGGGTAAGTATGCAGAAAAGTGTCGTTTTCTGTAAGCCTTGTAGCAAATGCATCCCGCATTTGTACAGAGGGGAAAAAGTCGATGATGTCTTTTTGAAAAATTATCTTTTTATCCAGGAAGCTACCTATTTCATTATAGCTTTTTTCTGCAAATGGCATGATGGTGTCGATCATCCAGCTATAGGAATAGCGCCTGCCTGTAACAGGATTGATCAGTCCGGCAGCTACCTTGGACGGAGCTGTTGCGTTGTTGTTGTCTATGATTAAAAATCTTTTTCCTTCTTTTAATAAGAACCAGGAAAGCATGGTGCCGCAAATGCCCTGACCGATGATGAGATTATCAACTTGCATAAAAATAAATACGAGGTACGAAGTTAGAGATACGAATTTAAAAGTACGAAGTTAGAGGTACGAGGTACGAAGTAGGTGATACTTACCTCTTAATTCGTAACTCTAACTTCGTACTTACTCAAAGTATACTTTCACTGTTTGGTAGAAGAGGCGGTTTTGCATGACGGCTGAAAACTGGGTATGGGATTCTTTGAAACCTTTTAAACCAAAAAGGCCGGCTGCATTGCCTTTGTTGATGGCGATCTCCATATAACCTGCGCTGTTGAACAATACCAGTTTTTCTCCCTGTGGTACATCGGCATAGGAGCCACTGATGCGTTCGATCATTTCATCACGCTTGAATATGATCTTAAAGCGCCTGCCTTTGCGTTGTTGTTCAAATTGCTCCTGGGTGATGTTGACAATAACATTCTCAAAATTGTCAATGAAAATGATCTGGCCTTCCATCCAGTTTTCGCTGAGCAGGGGTCGCAATGGATTTTTTTCCATGTATTCAACATCAGGAATACCTATTTTTTCTACAGGTTCGCCATTGAACATTTGCGTGATGGCTTTTGCCGCAACATCGATACAATACAAGGTATTTCTGATGGCTGTTTTTTCCAGAGGTAGTCCGATAACAATATCCGGCTTCTCTTCCAGGATCATACTCAGCAGACCATTGTCGGCACATACTATATACTGGTCGTTATGAAAAGCGAGCAGCAGTTGTTCCGGCTTGGATTCGAAGAGGTTGACTAGTATAATATGATATGTATATTCCGGAAAGTTTTTTATAGCACTACGACACACATAAGCAGCCTGCGGATAGTTGAATGGTGATAGGCTGTGTGAAATATCTATGATGTTGAATTCGGGATTGATGCGCAAAAGCCTGCCCTTAACGGCTCCTACGAGGTAGTCCTGATTACCGATATCAGATGTGAGCGTAACTAAGGGCATTTATGAGTTCGAAATTTGTTATTTGAGTTTTGAAATTAAATTTTAAAGTGGGCAGGAATTGGATTATGTTGATGTTGATATTCAATGATGCCTATCAATTCTATATTTTCATTTAATCAGCTTTCCGTCTTTGAAGAAAAATTTTTTCACCAATCTATCTGCTAGACCGGGAAAGAATTTATTCAACAAAACGGTTTCTTTCCCTTTAAAGGTCATGATCAAAGTGCGCTTCTTTTTTTCGATAGCTCTCAGAATGTTTGCCGCACATTCTTCTGCGCTCATCAAATCTGATTCGTTTAACGGACTTACTCCTTGCGCATTGCCATGTTCGTCTAAAGCAGCCTGACGGATACTTGAGGCTGTATAGCCAGGGCATACCCACATAACATGAACGCCGGTTCCCAGTAGTTCTGTACGTAAAGCTTCGAGCCAACCTTGCAATGCAAATTTAGAGGCGGAATAAGCGCTACGGCCTGGCAGTCCGCGATAGCCAGCGATGGATGATACGCCAACGATAATGCCTTTGTTTCGTATAATGGAATCGAGTGCATGCTTGGTGCAGTAAGCAGCTCCAAAGAAATTAACGTTCATTACATTGCGCATGACATCTGTTGATGCATCCTGTACCAATGCCTTCATGGAAATGCCTGCATTATTGATGAGGATATCAATGCCGCCCATCATCTTGATGGTGGAATGAATAAAATGACGGCAATCGTTTTCTATGCTCACATCTGCAGCAACTGTATGCAACGGATAGGAGGGGAATTGGGATTGCAGGTGGTATAATTTGTCATAATTACGGCCACAGGTTGACACTTTGGCTCCCTTGCTTAAAAGTTGTTCAACGAGTGCTTTACCAATGCCTTCACTTCCGCCGGTTACGGCCACAACTTTATTTTTAAAGAAATCTGACATGGACAAATATTAGTTGCGCAAACCTAAATTAAATTCAACATTGTTTGTAAAAAATCAGGGTAAAACTGTATCTTGAAAACTGTGTTTGTTTTTTCTGAAACATAGTGCTGGATTGGCTTTTGGTGAGGGTGTAAAGATTTTTATAAGTGGTTGTATGGAAGGGATGAGGGAGTGGGTTTTCAGGGGTTCCATCAACTTAGAAAAAACTTTTTTTAATTTTTTTTTGCTGGAATAAAAGAGGGTTCTATATTTGCACTCCCAAACGAAAACGGGATGATTCCGTAGCTCAGTTGGTAGAGCAATACACTTTTAATGTATGGGCCCTGGGTTCGAGTCCCAGCGGGATCACAGAGAAAGATAAAAGCCTTATAAGTAGTCCACTTGTGAGGCTTTTATCATTTTACCAGGCAATAGAAGCTTGTACTCATACAAATTTTTTTTCTCATTCTTTCATGCCCGGAACGGTTTGCCATAGCCTGCAACCTTAGGCCAATACAGTTACCTTTTACTAACAACTGCTACCAGTTAGAAATAATCAATACGTAAGAATATAAAGTTTACGGGCATAGCTTTCTAAAACACCAAACGCTACTGCTGGCTGTTTCAACCGAACCGGCGCATCTTACTTCTTTATCACCTTGCCATCCTTATCATCCGTTGCTTCAATACCGTGCAGCGTATTGGTAGTACTGTCGTACATGCCATCCAGTTCATCTATCATAGTATGCTGCCACATTTTTGTTTTAATAAGATAGGCTGCCCGGGCAATGAGCTGTGCACTCACAGGTGCCGTTACAATAGTAAAAAATATAATGGCCACAACACGGGAGGTTACGCCTACATTT
>CBKWHA010000360.1:0-3737 GCA_966674115.1 uncultured Chitinophagaceae bacterium | reverse complement strand
AATATTTCAAAGGCAAACGTGATTTTCCAAAGAAGATGCCTGTTGCAGTTGAATTGGTAACCCAGAATAACGTCGGTGATTACATCGCTTACGGAAAAAAAGACTAACAACCCTATTCACCATTGACCATTCACCATACACCAATAAAACCAGCTTGCATGCAAAAGAAAGTTCTCAAATACACCCTCTCTATTGTGGCTCTTCTCGTAATAGCCTACAATTCCATTTATTTTAAAAGCTTGGATGAGGTAAAAGCTGCATCTGCTGTAAAACAGTTTGACGCAGTTGCCTATGCACGAAACTTCTTTGATAAAAAGTTATTACCCAGTGTTGATAAAGCCATTGAAATAGATGTTCTTTTAAAACTGATTAAATCTGATCCTGCAAAGGCTTTTCAAACCTATTCTAACGCTTTGGGCATTGGCAATATCCGTTACTTCCTGGTAAAAGGAGCAGGGACAATAAAGACTATAGATGAAAATACAACCACCATTTCCTACGCCAGTGATACCACACAAAAACAACTCAATATAGCTACAGAATTTGTTTATGGTAATGCCATAAGAGATGCTTCAGGTTTGATCAACATTAACGAATTTAACAGCACAATGGACTTCAATAATGTGTCTGCTGAGATCAATAAAATTGTTAGAACAGAAGTGTTACCTCCTTTTAAGACCAATGGAAAGGTGGGTGATAAAGTACAATTCTCCGGCGCTATCGAATTAAACCGGGCACACGTTAACCATGATCACATTGAGGTGGTGCCCATCAGTTTAGACTTAACTCAATAAACTATCTACTCTTCATTCATTACTCATCACTCATAAAATAACCAATGTGCTTGCCGTAGAAAACATAACAAAGAAATTCCCTGGGGTTACAGCCTTGAACAATGTAAGTATGGAGTTGCACCCGGGAAAAGTAAATGCCATACTTGGTGAAAACGGAGCAGGAAAGTCAACGCTGATGAAGATTCTTTCTGGTGTTTACAATGACTACGAAGGACGTATTCTTTATAATAACAAACCTGTTTATTTTACTTCTGTACGGGATGCTCAGGCTTGTGGTATTGCCATTATTCACCAGGAATTGAATCTGATACCTTATTTAAGCATCTGGGAAAATATATTCCTGGGCCGGGAATTACTCAATGGCTGGGGGTTATTGGATAAGGCTGCTATGCGCTCGAAAACGTGTGCATTACTGCAAAGGTTGAAGCTTGATATAGATCCTGATACACAGGTATCCCAATTAAAGATAGGGCAGCAACAAGTGGTGGAAATAGCGAAAGCTTTACTAACGGATGCTGATGTCATAATTATGGATGAACCCACTTCGGCCATAAGTGATCATGAAGTAGAAGTGCTCTTCGGAATTATCGAAGATCTTAAAAAGGAAAATAAAATAATTGTTTACATATCGCACAAGCTGGACGAATTGTTCAGGATCGCTGATAGATTTATCGTGTTGAGAGATGGGTGCTCAATAGAAAGTGGAGATATGAAGGGCATGGATCATGATGTCCTTATTCAAAAAATGGTGGGCCGTCAGATTAGAGTGATCCGTAAGCAAACAGAAGATCGACCTGCAAAAGAAGAATTGCTCCGCCTTGAAAAGCTTTGTTTGTGTGGTGCAGAAAAGAATGAGCATATCCTGAAAGAAATTTCATTGACCTTAAGAAAAGGTGAAATATTGGGCATATTTGGGTTAATTGGTGCAGGACGTACCGAATTGATGGAAGTGCTTTTCGGTTTGCATGGAAAGCGGGTGAGCGGCAGTATTTATATAAATGGTAAGCCCATGCATTTTTCTTCACCGGCAGATGCCATCGAAGCTGGCCTGGCCCTGGTACCCGAAGATAGAAAGAAGGACGGCCTGGTATTAGGAATGGACGTGAGGACGAATATTAGTCTGACAACGCTTGACGATATAGAATCAGGTGGCTTATTGAACCATGGTAAAGAGTGTGACCTGGCAGAAAAATACATTGGCGAACTGAAAATTAAAACGCCTTCAGACAAACAAGCCGTTAAGAACTTAAGCGGTGGAAACCAGCAGAAGATCGTACTGGCAAAGTGGCTGGCTAAAAAACCAAAAGTGTTGATGCTGGACGAGCCAACAAGGGGTATCGATATCAATGCGAAGAACGAGATCTATAATATCATTTTACAACTGGCTGATGCCGGTATCGGGATCATTGTTGTATCCTCTGAACTGCCGGAGATCCTGTCTATATCAGACCGGATATTGGTATTGTCAGAAGGCCGGTTGACCGCTGAATTGCCAGTTAGCGATGCAACAGAAAATGTCATTTTAAAAGCAGCCATACCTAAAACCATATAAGCAATGGAAGCCATAATGAAATTGGATCGTCAAAACAATTTGAAAAAGTACACCCGTTCTTTAGCAAAGTTCCAATCATTGATCGCACTTTTTATTCTGTGTTTCGTCTTAAGCATACTTTCAGACAAGTTCCTGACGGTTGATAATGCTTGGAACGTAATGCGGCAAATCTCAGTTAATATATGTATTGCAACTGGTATGACCCTTGTTGTGCTTACGGCAGGAATCGATTTGTCGGTGGGCTCTGTGTTAGCCTTATCTGGCGCTATTGCTGCAGGTTTACTCAAAAATGGTCTTGAATTTCCTTCAGCGAATTTGTATGTTGGCTTTACCATACTGGGTGCTGTACTCGCTGGCTTACTGGTTGGTGCTTTGCTGGGTATTTTTAATGGTTGGACGATCACAAAGTTTAAAGTGCCCCCTTTTGTCGCTACACTTGCTGTGCTTACCATAGCAAGAGGACTCACCATGTTGTGGACAAAGGGTTTTCCCATTAGTGGCTTGGGTGAAAGCTTTTCTTACATAGGCACCGGATGGTTTTTAGGCATTCCCCTGCCTGTATGGATTTCCGGAATCATCGTACTAATGGCGGTCCTTATTACTAAGAAAACAAGGTTAGGCCGGTATATTTATGCCATTGGAGGCAATGAAAGTGCATCAAGGCTGTCCGGGATCAATATCAATAAAATTAAAATCGCTGTTTATACAATTGCAGGTGGATTGGCTGCGATAGGTGGTATTATTGTTACTTCACGGCTTGACTCTGCGCAACCTAATGCAGGGATCACTTACGAACTGGATGCTATAGCTGCTGTAGTAATTGGTGGAACTTCGCTCTCCGGAGGCAGGGGCAGTATTATGGGTACCGTATTAGGCGCTATCATAATAGGCGTGCTCAATAACGGCCTGGTACTTTTAAATGTATCTCCATTCTGGCAGCAGGTTGTAAAAGGCTTCGTTATCTTATTAGCCGTAATCATCGATAAAGCAAATACAAAGAATGAGTAACCACTCATTATTCATCACTCATTATTCATTTATGAATTCATATATTCTCGCAATTGACCAGGGCACGAGTAGTACAAAAACCATCTTGTTCAATGAAAGTGGCAAACCTGTAGCAAGGGGAGTAGAGCCGCTGAAAACATATTATTCAGAAGAGGGTTTTGTTGAACAGGATCCTGAGGATATCTACCGGAATGTACTGGCATCTGTTGAAAAATGTCTGAAAGATTTTAAAGCCAAACGAGGAAATACACAGGATATAAAGGCATGTGGTATTTCTAATCAGAGAGAAACTTTCGTGGTTTGGGACCAGGAAGGTAATCCCTTATACAATGCTGTTGTTTGGCAATGCAAACGCTCCATTGATATCTGCAAACGTTGGCAGA
>CBKWHA010000359.1:0-3753 GCA_966674115.1 uncultured Chitinophagaceae bacterium | reverse complement strand
ATTATTAAATGTATTTTGGATCACAAATGTGTTACTTAAGAATTTATACCAAATAAAATCAGCTAGTTCTTACCTCTAACTTCTAACCTCGTACAACTAACTTGGTTTTATTTCGTTGTCTTATATATTTTTTCCATTGAGTTTAGAATCAAAATAGTACCATTTTCCTTTTTCTGTTTTCAGTTCAATCATTTGGTTTCCGTACCTGATCTTGCAGGTATTGCCAAGCTTTGATAATATTTTTACCTCTTTGAGCTTTCCATCTTCCCAATCTATGTTTACTTCAAATCCACCCCTTGCCACAATGCCATGAATGTGACCTTTCTGCCATGCTTTTGGTAATGCAGGCAACAAGTGTACTTCACCGGCATGGCTTTGTAATAGCATTTCAGTTATACCTGCTGTTGCACCAAAATTCCCGTCAATTTGGAAAGGTGGATGATTATCAAATAGATTTGGCAATGTGGACTTTTGGAGAAGGGCGATCAGGTTGTTGTAGGCTGATTCACCATCCTGCAAGCGGGCAAAGAAGTTAATGATCCAGGCACGGCTCCAACCTGTATGTCCACCACCGTGTGCCAGTCGATAATCAATGGTCTTGCGTGCAGCCTGCATTAAATCTGGCTGTTGACTGGTAATTTCCTTTCCCGGATGAAGACCATATAAATGCGAGATATGCCTGTGTCCTGGTTCTGGCTCTTCGAATTCTTCGGTCCACTCCATGATCCGCCCGTCGCTACCAATTTGAGTTGGAGCAAGTCTATCCAGTATGGATCGCAATCGTTTTATAAAAGAGGCATCCATACCCAAGACCTTTCCTGCCACAATTGTATTGGTCAATAACTCGCGTATGATCATATGATCCATAGTGGGACCCATGACCATGGTGGCTATTGCTCCATTTTTTGTTTTAAAGGTATTCTCAGGGGATATTGATGGCCCTGAAACTAGCTTTTTCGAAACGGGGTTTACAGTTAACCATGCAGCACAGAATTCAGCAGCATCTTTCATTGCCGGATAGGCTACTGTTGCCAGGTAGTTTTTGTCTTCAGTAAACAGGTAATGTTCCCACAAATGTTGTGCACTCCAGGCCAATCCCATGGGCCACATGGCCCATTGTGTTTTACCGTATGTTTCAGTAAAATGCCATGCATTTGTTGTAAAATGAGCAACTGCACCAGTCAATCCATACATGTCTTTTGCTGTTTTCCGTCCATCTGCGCACAGGTCCTTAATAAAGTACAGGAACGGCAGGTGCATTTCAGAAAGATTGGTAATCTCTGATGGCCAATAGTTCATCTGTATGTTGATATTGATATGGTAATCAGCATTCCAGGGAGGGTACAATCCATCTGCCCAAATACCTTGCAGATTGGCAGGCAATCCGCCAGGACGGGAACTGCTGATGAGCAAATAGCGACCAAACTGGTAGTATAATTTAATTAGGTGCGGGTCAATGTTTCCTTTCTGAATTGCAGTCAATCTCACATCAGTTGGAAAGTAAACCGCGTCTGTTGAACCAATATCAAAGTTTACCCGCTTGAAATATTGCTGATAGTCCTCTATGTGCTCCTTTTTAATGTCATCATATTGCTTCTTTTCAATAGATGCCATTTGTTGAGTAGCAACTAGTAAAGGGTCTTCACATTTGTAATCAGTAGCTGCTGTTAAAAGCACCGTTACAGTATTTGCTTTTTCAACGCTTACTGTTTGATTATTCACCTGAAGCGTTCCTCCATCCATCAAAAGTTTCACTTTTGCAGCCATCTTCACACCTACGCCATCACCTACGTGTTCTGTCATTGTAATTTCATTGCCAGATACCTGTATGGAGGCTTTATTACCAGGCCTGCTTATCTGCATATTAAAAGTAATAGCTCCTTTTTGGCTCGCTGTCAATCTGAAAACTAAAGCCTGATCAGGCGCACTGGAAAATAGTTCGCGAGTGTAGTTTACATCTTGGGCGCGGTAACTAACTTTTGCCACTGCAGATTCCAAATCCAATTCCCTGCGGTAATCTGAAACATATCCATTCACTTCAAAATCCAGGTGCAGATCGCCCAGGGTCTGGTAGTTACTTTCTACCTTTTTATCACCCATCATTTTTTCCTGCGCCAGTTTCTGCGCTTCAGCATATTGACCTGCAAACAACAATTTCCTAACTTCTGGTAAAGCAGCTTTGGAGGCGGGATTGACAAAATCGTTTCTATTACCAGTCCAAACGGACTTTTCGTTTAATTGTAACCGTTCAGAAGTTATACCACCAAAAATCATAGCTCCCAACCGGCCATTGCCTACAGGCAAAGCTTCGTTCCAGCTTTTAGCAGGATGGTTGAACCAGAGTTTTAAATCATCTGGTCCTTGAAGTGTTTGTGCCCTTGTACATATGCTACAAACAATAACTGTAATGAATAGAAAATAGTTTTTGTAAAATTTACAGGTCCTAACCATTTTGAAGTGTTTAAAATGAAAAAAAGCACAGGCACAATAGACATTGACCCGTGCGTGTGTTCTATGCATATAAAGATCAGTTGGCTTCAATTTCTATAGAACCTTCTTCTAGCCCATCTGCATGAGCAGTTAATATGATTTTTCCCTTGTTTCCATTGGATTGTAATGTGCAAAAGCTTGCAACGAAACACAAAATATGCACAACAGCAATCTTACTTTCAGCATATAGCAAATAATTCTCGAAATAATTATTTTGTAAAACTATCTTTCTGCTTTTTAAATAAGGGTGATCAAATGTTACCGATTAGGGTATAAAATGTTAATGTGCTTTGATTTTAAATGTAAGTCTTAGATATAATATGCCTGGATATGTTTTTTGGAATTTCACAGAACAGGTAACCGATATTGCTTGAATTCGATACCGTTCTGTAGCAAAATTTTTCTAACCTCTTTAATTAATTCTTTATAACAAGAAGGCTTTTGAAAAAAGAGTGGTAATTCCTGTGCATCTGTTTCCAACACCATTCTGGTCATTGATGAAGTACTCCACATTACTACTGGTATATCTTTATAGTCCGTATGATTTTTGATTTGTTTCAGGCAATCTAAACCACTTTTTTTTGGTAGATGAAGATCAATAAAGATCAGGGATGGTTTACTGCTTTCAATAATTTCTAGTAGATGGTCGGCATTCTGGGTACAGTTTAAATAAAGATTGTCTGAAACAGCAGCCAAGGCCTGGCCAAGTAAAAAACAATCATCCTCATCATCATCAATCAGTAATATGGTTTTCTTATGGTTAATTGAAGTTTGCATCAGAAGGATTCTGCGGTTTTGTAATTGTAACAACTTTAAAGAAGTAGTGCATAGGTAATTAAATGGAAGATGAAAAAAGCCCGCAACTTTCATGTTTTGAAATGATTCATTGCGGGCTTCAATAACTCCAATTTTCTTTACCTTATTATTAGGTTCACTATTCAGAGTAGTAGTTGTAAATCAACCAAACGCCATCTTTTCTTACCACCGTTAACTGCAATTTATCATCTGTGAGTGATTTGATACGAATATCCTTTTTCCAATTGATTACTTGAGCTCCCTGCGTTCCATTGTCCGCATTATTATCGTGAAGCACTTCTGCACCAACAGTGGACAGGGTTTTAGCTTTGGTGTCAATCATAAAAGTACCTGTCCCTGATAAGGCCGGAAACATGAGATTATTCGCTTTAAAATTGGGGTTTCCAATCAAGTCAAAAGTCATGGTTCCATAATCACCTTTGTCAACTATCCAATTGGCCCAACCTG
>CBKWHA010000358.1:0-3814 GCA_966674115.1 uncultured Chitinophagaceae bacterium | reverse complement strand
CAATAAACTCAAAGAACTAATTCGAAAGTTCATTATCTGTTCGTGACACTCAATACCCTGGATTCTGGGTAAGTTTAGGGTTAATATCTCTTTCCGTTTGCGGAATGGGCCATAACTCGTTAATCCCTTTTTTGAAGTTTCTTTTTTGTACTAGGTAATAACCTTCATTGTCAACTGGGAATTTTGTATAGCCTGAAGGATTATTAGTCAGTTTCATTCCTGTGAACTGGCGGTTCAATTCTTCTGCAGCTATGCCCCAGCGAAGAATATCATAATATCTCAGCCCTTCAAAGGCAAATTCAACCCGTCTCTCTCTTCTGATAATTTTTCTGAGCTCGGTAGGATCAGTGGTGGTAACCGGCGGCATGTTGATAGACTGTCTTCCTCTAACCATATTGATTGTTTGATCTAACAATGCCTGGTCAATAACTACACCTGATTCCAGTTTCGACTCCAGATAACTTAATAGTACTTCGGCATAACGGATAATACTCCAATTGCCCCCATAATTCATAAGGTTGCCTGAAAAACCAGGATCCATGAATTTACTAATGCTGTAACCACTCCAAACACCATACTTACTCATCCTGTCCGGTGAACTGGTAGAATCGGGGTGCGCTTTATAAGTTTGACCTTTAAAGGTAGACTGGTCCGATATCAGAATAGTATATTTAAGTCTGGGATCGCGGTTAACGTAAGGATTATTTAGATTATACAAAGGGGATTGATCAATTGGTTTACCATCGATACATTCAAATTCTTTAACCAGCTCGTTGAAAGGAGAAAACTGATGCCAGCCGCCCCAGGCCTCTGGATACAAATATTGCAGCATTACATGGCCATAAACATCCTGCTGGTACTGCGAACTTAAAATTATCTCTTTACTTAATTCCCCAGCCTCCCAGAACAACTCTTGAAACTTTGGATCAATGCTGTACGTGTTATTATCAATAATCGTTTTATAAGTTGTTGCAGCATCGCTCCATTTTTTTTCTGCCATTTGCAGCCGTCCTAATATAGCCAAAGCAGCTCCTGCTGTGATTCGGCCGTTCTCGCTGGTTGGACGTGTTTTGGGAAGTGTTGGGGAACTTTCTTTTAATTCTTTTTCAACAAAAGCCCATACTTCTGCTTTTGCTGTACGACTTACACTATTTGCCTGCGGCACTGTGAGCACATGTTCAACCAGTGGAACGTCTCCATAATATAAAGCCAGGTTGAAATATTCATAGGCCCGAAGTGTACGGACTTCAGCTATCATGACAGCCTTTTTTGTTGCATCCATGCTGATGTTTCCAATGTGATCCAGGAAATTATTACAGGCAGTTATTTTCTCGTATGCATTCCCCCAATAATTAGCAGGAACCCAATATGCCGAATTCAACGTGCCATCGGTTACATGATCAGGAATAAGCTCTTTTTCCGATCCATTGCCAGCCATTAAGTCCAGGTATAAAAGCGACCTTGGTGTCCAGAAATCTTCTCCTCTCCAACCGCCGCCACCTGTTCGATAACAGCCTGTCAAGGCCAGTTGGGCATCTTCTTCGGTTTTCCAAAAGGTAGCATCGGAAATTGAATCTAAAGGCTGTTTATCAAAAAAATCCTTTTTACAGCCTGTGGATATAAAAGCTAAAATAAGTAGTGCAGTAAATAGCTTAGGTATTTTTGAATTATAATTGTTCTTTTTCATTTAAATATTTTTTTACTGTTGAAACTAAGTTTGGAACGGTTAAAACTTCACATTAAGGCCAAACGTATACACACCAGTTATTGGATAGAATGGCGTGTTGTCGCCTGTTGACTGGCTCATTTCCGGATCCCATCCTTCGTAAAAATGATTCAACGAAAAGAGGTTTTGTCCGCTGAAGAAAACCCTTAGTTTGCTTATTTTAAGTCTTTGTAAAATGTTGTTTGAAAAAGAATAGCCTAACTGTACATTCTTCACCCGGACAAAGCTGGCATTCCTGTTCCAGAAGGTTGAAGTTTGAATGGTGCCACTTCCCATATTCAGACTGGTAAGCTTAATATATTTTGCATTTCGATCAGGGTTTTCCACTGTCCAGCGGTTATCTGCCTGCCATTTTTGTATTTGTCCGGCATTATAAAAGGCAAAGGCCTGGTAAGAACCCATTTGTTTTTCAAAACCGGCCAAACCGTGGAGTAGCACTGAAAGGTCAAACCCTGCATAATCGGCTGTAAGGTTGGCTCCATACGAGTATTTGGGAAAAGTAGAACCGATAATTGTCCGATCGTAGGTAGCATCCACTTTGCCATCGGAAACACCATCCGGTCCACTGATATCTTTATACCGGACAAATCCTGGCTGGGCAGCATAAGGTTGTGCAGGATATTTGGCAATATCATCAGCATCCACAAATAAGCCATCAGCCTGGTAACCATAAATAATATTTAAAGGCTGCCCCACAAACAAACCTCTTCCAATATCTTTTTGCAAACCATTGCCAAGTTTGGTTACTCTGTTTTTAACAAATGAGAAATTAGGGCTAATGCCGATTTTTAATTTACCTAATGTTTCCCGGTAATTCAGTAAAATTTCAAAACCTTTATTGTTCACAGCACCGGCATTCACTTCGGAGGTGCTTAAGCCAAGCACCCTGGAAACAGTGATGTTATACAAGATATCTGAAGTGGTTTTATCAAAATAATCAAACACCAATCCTAACCTACCTTTTAATACATCCATATCCAAACCGATGTCAGTAATGCGGGTAGATTCCCAGGTGATATCGCTGTTTGCCAGCCTTGTTAATCTGGTACCAGAAACAAGCGCTCCACCAAAAGTATAGTTCTGACCTAGAGCTAACAGGTTTTGGTAAGGATAATTACCCACGTTCTGGTTACCTAATTCTCCCCAGGAAGCACGAAGCTTGAGGTTGTCAATCCATGACAGGTTATCTTTAATAAATGGCTCCTCTGATATCCGCCAGCCTGTAGAAAACGAAGGAAATAAACCCCACCGGCCTTTTTCAGGGAAACGGGAAGTTCCATCATAACGGGCATTGGCTTCAAAAAGATATTTGTCGTCAAAAGAATAATTCAATCGTCCAAAAAAAGAGCGCAGCGCCCATTCAGAACCGGAACCATATGCCTGCATATTGCTTGAGGCACCTGCGTTTAATTCAAACAATTCATTATTGGGAAATTTATCACGGTAAGCAGTCGTCCAGTCTTCCCGGAATTCCTCCTGCGAAAACCCACCCAACAAATTGAATTTATGCCGGTTTACAATCTTTTCATACTGCAGCAGGGATTGCAGCGTGAGTAAGGAACTAGCACCGGATCCAACCGATAAATTACTTGGGCCAACTGTTTTAAAAGGATCAAATACAAATGAAGCTGCATAACTGTTGTTGATATAATTTGTGTAATTATAACCGGCTTTCCCACTTAATCTAAGCCCTTTAAAAAGCTCCCACGATAGCTCAGCACCTCCTAAAAAATATTTATTCTTCCTGTTTACAAAGGAGTTACTTGCCAGCCAGGCTTCCGGGCTGAAATTGTCCTGATAGCCATAAGTACCATCTGATTTTCTGCCCGCAAAAATGGGTCCTTGGCGAACAGCAAAAGCAATCATGCTGGTCATTTCTCCATCATATTGACGGGGTTCATCAGTGTTTGCCGCATTGCCGCTTAAATTAACTTTCAGGTTCAGGTTATCCTTTATTTTGCTGTCGAAATTCAAAAGGAAATTATACTTATCGTAATCGTTTTTCGCCCCAATACCATCCTGATGCAAATAACCAAACGAGAAAAGGTATGTATTTCTTGCATCGCCGCCCGTAAAGCTTACATTATG
>CBKWHA010000357.1:0-3859 GCA_966674115.1 uncultured Chitinophagaceae bacterium | reverse complement strand
TTAAGCAATCTTCGCTGGATGCGACAGAACCAAATCGCCACTTGAAAGATGATGCCAAGCCGAATCCCAAAGTCCTTCTTTTATGAAACTTTTTGAACTGCGACCATTTCTTGCGTAATAATGTTCCAGCGCCATTCCCCACCCGTTTTCAGGTATTGCTTTTTGAGGTTTAATAGACATGGTTGAATCACCAATCATAATAATCTTGGTTTTTTCCTTTGGCAAGAATGAAAACAAAATGATGCTTAAAAGTAACGCAATCGTTGCTGAAACGCTTAGTTTAAACCGTCAGAACAATAATGATAGTCCTTTCCGACTATTTTGATGTCTATCAAAAGAAAGAAATATACTCACGTTGTTTATATTCAAATTTTTTTCAGCGAATGCATTGCGGGGAAAGTACACCACAGCTATGTGCTCTGTGGATAGGCTTACATTCCTCATTCGTTTATTGCAGCCATGCCCAGCGTTTGGCCCAATCCAGAAGAACATCACTACGCCATTTAAGTACAGTTTTACCACCTTGCCAAATATCATCATAAAGCTCAGAGTCAGGCCTGTCAGTGTACCAGCTAGAACCTAATTTAAAGTCGGTTTTACGAGGTTTTCCTGGCCAAATATTTTCCACTACAAAAGCTCCGCTTTGTTCATCAAATCCTGGTATACTTGATGTTACCTTGTAGGTCACCGTTTCAGTACGTTTCGGAGAATATCTTACAACATAATTCCCACTGCCAAGATAAAAACCATCCCATTTTTGTTCTCCAATTTCAGACTTCACCGTCATTTTAATGCACGCAGAATCATGGGGTATTTTAACAACAGGGCCTTTAAATTTAAATTCAATAATTGAAAATACAGGTACAGTATCGTTGATTGTTGTATTACGGCTAAATATCAATCTTGGACTTTGTTGAAACTTTAAATAACTACCTCCCCAACTTTCTTTCATTGGATTGTCAGGATTGCCATCCATCATATATAGCAATGACGGCGTGTCTCCCATTTTAAGATTGCCTTTATACCGGTTATTTTTATATTCCTTCCCTAAATATCCGGCTTCAATAATATAGTTCTTGTAATAATTTTTATTATTCAAACTATCGGGAACGTTATTAGAAAAAAATCCATAGTATGACGCATTTGATTCAATAAACCAAAGGTTCGGGAAGTTTTCGGCAATGTAGGCGTAGCTATTTGCACTCCACTTTTTATTGGGTCCGCCAATCCAAAATACTTTTATCTTGTTTTGAATTTCAGGCTTATCATGTAATGCTTGTGCTAAATCGTCGAGTCCTCCCCAAACCAAAATCCATAGAGGCTTGTCGCTGTTTTTCTGGGCACACTTAATAATCCAGTCTGAACCTTCTGTTGCAGTAGTATAACCTTTGAACGGCGCACCGCCGTGTCGTCCCTGTTTGACTACCGAACGTAAATATTCAGGTGTTGCCAATCCAGGTTTATATTCTTTAAGTTTGGGTAGGTCTTTTTCATAAAGGTCTATTGTGCGGAGTATTTCTTCTTTATTTCCGTCTCCATAAGACGGTGATGAAACCAACCCTTCTATGTCAAACAATTCATTATACATTAACAAGTGTATCATAGATTGATTGTCATCAGGGTCGGTACCCCCAATATCAGTGCTGATTAAAATGCGCGGCTTAAAAGGGACGGGTTTCTGTGCCCTCATCAAAAGAGAACAACAAAAAAAACAAAAGAAAAAAATCAGTTTATTCACTCGTTATAAATTATACTTTAACAATTATTCGGCATTGCACCCCTCTCCCGTTAACCTGGCTAGTGCGGCAAAAGAAGATGGTGATAAGAAACACAGCGTTGCCTCGGTGTTTCTTTTTTATTGAGATCAGAAGATATTTGAAACACTAAACCTTTCGATTTTCTTTTAATTGTTTCTTTTTTTTCCGATTAGCAAGATAAGTGAGTTTAATAAGAAAAAAAACTTTTTGTTTCTTTTGCAAAAAGAGCGGCTCTGTATTCTAAGATTCCACCAAATGTTTTTATGGGGATCCTAATATAGTTTTGTAAATAGTGTATTGACCCCCAAAAAGGCTGGACTAAAATGGCAAATCATTTTAGAACAACGTAAATTAGGAATTATGGCACAAGAACGCAGAAAATGGTCTGAGGCGTAGGAACTCCAGATCATCCAGGAAGCGGAGCAAAACGGCCTGCCAGAGACCCTCCGCAAATACAATTTATCACAATCGCTGTTTCACCGCTGGCGTAGGGCTTAAACGGAGAAGGCATGCAAGGCCTTCGGCCACACTACAAAACCGTGTACCTGGAGGCCAAACGCCTCAGGCAGGAAAATGAGCGGCTGAAAAAAATTATTAAGAGCAGATGCAACAGAATTTAAACCCTAAGACATTGATGGTTTCCTTCCATCCTGTTATCCTTTTTCCAGATACTCGATCATTCTTTTTCTGCCCCTTTCATCCGGCAGTCTGCCATAGCCCGCACCCATGTTATCAACTACATGCCGGGGATTGGAGGTGCCGGGTATAACACAAGTCACTGCCGGATGGGACAGGATGTATTTTAAGAAATACTGCGCCCAGCTTTCAATATCGTACTCCGCAGCCCATCCTGGGAGTGCTCTTCCTTTCACCAGCTGGAACAAATCCCCACTATCAAAGGGTTGATTGATAATCACCGCTACCCCACTTTCTGCACAGGCCTTCAGCAGGCTTTTCTCCGCACTGCGGACCCGAATGGAATAATTGAACTGCACAAAATCCACTGCCCTAGAGCGAACAATCCGCTCCAGCTCCCCGTGGGCAGAAGCGGTGTAATGGGTCACACCCGTATAGCGCACCCGCCCCTCCCTTTTCCACCGGTTTAGAGTTCTGAGATGTGTTTGCCAGTCTAGCAGGTTATGCACCTGCATAAGATCCATTTTATCTCGTTTCATCTTTTTTAGTGATGCTTCCATCTGCTCTATGCCGTCTTGCTCCCCAGAGGTCCACACCTTAGTGGCATAGAAAAACTGATGGGGTTTTCCGGTGGCTGTTGTCAGTGCACCGATTACCTCTTCTGCTTTTCCATACATGGGAGAGCTGTCTATTACCTTGCCTCCTTTAGAGGCCATCTGCCGGAGTACTTCGAGGAGAGGTTCACGTTCGGCAGCGGAACTGCCCACATCAAACTGCAGCCAGGTACCCAAACCTACAACAGGCAGTCCTTCCCCAGAGGAAGGAATGGTCCTTTGGAGCATAGCGGAGGAGTTGAAAGAAGCATCGGCACTTGAAAGCAAGGGAGAAAGAAGTGCACTCATCCCTGAATAGCCCACCCATTTCACCAATTCTCGCCTGGATAGCCGGTTCATTCCGTTAAATTGTTTTATGTACCCCAATTTACAACAAATGAGCATGAGCACTTTGTAAACCTTGCTTCCCTTCTTTTTAATAAGAATCTCATCGCTTAAGAGTTTGTCAACTCTTCAAACCTAAGTACCCATGGGTCAGGAAGACAGGATTCGAACCTGCGAGCCCTGGTCCCAAACCAAGTATTCGCTATTATCTGGAAATCAAGAGAGTCAACCTTCAATACATCGTAGTTTTCTTATCAAAACTGCCTGACTTTCAACAAAGGAGCTCTTTTAAATATTCAAATGACAATTATAGACTGTTACTGATATTTGTTAGATATCATTACAATCCATTTGTATTTTAGTAATAATACAAAGCGAGTGAACTACCCGGTGAACTGAAAATTAAGGATCGATTAAAATCCTTGCTGGATAAGACTTTTCCGATTCATGTTTGAATCCTGACGAGGTCACCAAAAAGCAAATCAAATCACACCAAAAGCCAGCAAACCGTTGATTTTGCTGGCCTCT
>CBKWHA010000356.1:0-4064 GCA_966674115.1 uncultured Chitinophagaceae bacterium | reverse complement strand
CCATTTATTAAAACTCATAATGGTATTGTTGTTTTTACTGACCCGAATACAACAGGTGTATGCCGGGCGGTTAAATTAGAAGTGGTAGCTGACCATATCATCCGGGTTCTCGCAGCTCCTGGCAGGGAATTCACTCCATCTAAAAGCCTGGTAACTGTGTACCAAAAGAATACAGCCCTGGGATGGACCACTTCATCAGGCAAGGATAAAGTAACCTTAAAAACCAAATTATTAACCGCTGTCGTTCAACTTAAAACTGGTGCCGTTTCTTTCTTTGATGCGTCTGGTAAAAGGATACTGGCCGAAAAGCAAACCGGCGGACGCACTTTTGAACCTGTTGTAGTAGAAGGTCACCAATCTTATAATATTAAACAAACTTTTCAGACGACTTCTGACGATGCATTATATGGCCTCGGCCAGCATCAGGATGATGTATTTAATTATAAAGGCCAACAGGTTCAGTTTTTCCAGAACAATACAGAAGTAGCCGTCCCATTCCTTATTTCGAATAAAAATTACGGTATTCTATGGGATAATTATTCCCTTACCAAAGCGGGAGACACAAGGTTGTATCATCCCCTTTCTGCCTTGAAATTATATTCCAAAGATGGTAAATATGGTTGGTTAACAGCTACTTACAGCAATAACAGGAATAAACCTGAGGAAGTGGCGCTTGTGAGAGCAGAGTCTTCAATAAATATGGAATACCTGAACGAATCAAAACAAATCCTGCCAACTGAATTTAAACCTGAGAATGGTGTGGTTACATGGGAAGGTAGCGTAGCAAGCGATTTTACAGGTGTTCACAAGTTAAGATTTATTTATGGTGGCTATATTAAAGTCTGGATCGATGGAAAATTAATGATCGACCGTTGGAGAAAGGCCTGGAACCCTGCACCAGCTTTGATCGATGCAGTGATGCAAAAAGGACAAAAACATCCAATTAAGATAGAGTGGATCCCTGAAGGTGCTGAATCTTACTTGTCCTTAAAGTGGCTGGAACCTTTACCAATCGCTGAACAAAACACATACGGTTTTGATTCTGAGGCTGGGCAACAAATGGATTATTATTTTATCTATGGCAACAACATGGATGAAGTGATCAGCGGCTACAGGTTCTTAACTGGTAAAGCCCCCATTGTTCCGAAATGGTCCCTTGGTTTCTGGCAAAGCCGGGAGCGTTATAAAACTCAACAGGAAATCCTGGAAACAGTGGCCGAGTTCAGAAAGCGCAGAATTCCCCTCGACAACATTGTGCTGGACTGGAGCTATTGGAAAGAAAATGACTGGGGCAGCCAGGATTTTGACGCTACCCGCTTTCCAAACCCAGACAGCATGATCAAAGTGTTGCATGATCAATACAAAACCAGGTTAATGATCTCGGTTTGGCCGAAGTTTTATGAAGGCATACCAGCCTATAGTGAAATGAATAAGAAAGGTTGGCTGTACAAAAGAAATGTGGCAGACAGGCAAAGAGACTGGATCGGCAAAGGCTATGTGTCTACTTTTTATGATGCTTTTAATGAAGACGCCCGTAAAGGTTTTTGGAACCTGATCTATAAAAAAATATACAAAAAAGGAATCGATGCCTGGTGGATGGATGCCAGTGAGCCGGATATACTCTCCAATGTATCGCCTCAGAAAAGAAAGGAGCAAATGGTAGGTGTGGACTTAGGTACCGCTGCAGAATACCTGAATGCTTATCCACTACAGAATGCTAAAGGTATTTATGAAGGCCAACGTTCTGTAGATTCTAATAAAAGAGTTTTCCTGCTTACCCGCTCAGGTTTTGCTGGCTCACAGCGCTATGCAGCAGCCATCTGGAGTGGTGATATCGGTGCCCGTTGGCAGGATATGAAGGCACAAATACCTGCAGGCATCAACTTTTCCATGTCCGGCCTTCCTTACTGGACCATGGATATAGGCGGCTTTGTGGTGGAAAGCCGGTATGAAAAACCCAATGAAACGGATCTTGAAGAGTGGCGTGAACTGAACACAAGGTGGTACCAGTTTGGTGCTTTTGTTCCGCTTTTCCGTGTACACGGCCAGTTCCCTTACAGAGAGATCTACAACATCGCACCGGAGCAGCATACCGCATACCAAAGTATGTTGTATTACAATAAATTACGTTATCGTCTTTTACCCTATATCTATTCACTGGCCGGCAGCACCTACCATGATAACTATACGATCATGCGTGGCCTGGCAATGGATTTTGCCAAAGACACGGCAGTACTAAACATAGGGGATCAATACATGTTTGGTCCGTCCTTATTAATTAACCCAGTTTATAATTACCAACAACGTACAAGGGAACTCTACCTGCCCAAAGGCCAGGGATGGTATGACCTGTATACAGGAAAATGGAATGCCGGTGGCAGGAAGATCACTGCCGATGCGCCGTATGAACGCATGCCGGTTTATGTAAAAGAAGGCTCTATTGTTCCCTTTGGCCCGGAGTTGCAATACACGTCTGAAAAGCCTGCCGATACCATTACACTTTATGTGTATACAGGTAAGAATGCTTCTTTCCAGTTGTATGAAGACCAGGGTACTACCTATGATTATGAGAAGGGCCAGTTTAGTACGATCCCTTTCCATTATAATGAAAATACTAAAACATTAACTATAGGTGACCGTAAAGGTTCTTATCTTGGTATGCTTACCAAAAGATCTTTCCGAATTGTATGGATCACGCCAACAGCTGCGAAAGCCCTGGATCTAGAAAGAAAGCCTGATCAGAAAATCCTTTACGATGGCAAAAAGTTATCCATAAAAATGTAAGCCTCTATTTTCTCATTGTTTAAATCTAAACGCTTCTGTATGAAAAGATCAAAAAAGAAGACACTGCGATTGCTGCTTTGTTCAATGCTTTCCGTCTTTCTGCTAGGCTATTCCGCCTTAGCACAAACGCCCAAGATAACGGGTACGATTATGTCTCAAAAAACAGCTTCTGCAATGGCTGGCGCTACTGTAACGGTAAAAGGAACCAACCGCTCCACTACGGCCGACGAATCGGGTCGCTTTACCATTGATGCCGCCCCGGGTGATGTGTTGGTAATCACATCCGTTGGTTTTGCCCCCCAGGAGGTGAAAGTAGGCAATGCTGGTACTGTCAGCATTCAGTTACAGGAAGCCGATAACCAGATGGACGAAGTGGTGGTGATCGGTTACGGTGTTCAAAAGAAAAAATTAACTACAGGTGCCAACCTGCAGGTGAAAGGTGAGGACCTGAAAAAGCAAAGCACAACCAATGCTTTGCAGGCTTTGCAGGGACAGGCACCCGGTGTGCAGATCACCTCTTCTTCCGGCCAACCCGGAGATGGATTTAATGTGATCATCCGTGGTAAAGGTACCATTGGTGATTTTGGACCCTTGTTTATTGTTGATGGAGTGCAGGGGGTTGATGTCAGATCGATCAATCCTGCTGACATTGAATCCATCGATGTTTTAAAAGATGCTGCATCCGCAGCTATTTATGGTTCAAGGGCTGCTAACGGGGTTGTTTTGGTTACAACAAGATCAGGAAGACATAACCAAAAAGCACAGATCACTTTGGATGCTTTCTACGGTATTCAAAATGTTGCCAGAAAAGCGCAATTATTAAATGCAAAGGAGTATGCCATCATCATGAATGAGCAGGCTGTTAATTCGGGCAACGCTCCTTACTTCACTAACGACGAAATCAACAACCTGCCTGTAAATACCAACTGGCTCGATCAAATGTTCGAGAAGAACGTTCCCACCCAAAATTATGTATTGGGTGCAACAGGCGGAAGTGCAGGTTCCAGTTATTCAACATCTCTGGGTTATACCAGCCAGGGTGGAATTGTTGGCGGTTCCGATATTTCCTATTATGAGCGCTATACATTCAAAATGAACTCTGAGCACAGTTTATATAAGAACATCATTAAGTTGGGTGAGCATCTTACCTTCAATAATGTAAACAGTCATGGCGTTCAAACCGGTGGTCAGTACAACAATACGTTACGTGCTGCTTTTTCTACCTCTCCATTCCTGCCTATGTATGATGCAGACGGCAATTTCTTCCGCTCAGACAGTCT
>CBKWHA010000355.1:0-4148 GCA_966674115.1 uncultured Chitinophagaceae bacterium | reverse complement strand
TGGATCAGTTGCGCAACCTGATCCTGAGGGAAAATGCAGATGGCAGCAAGGTATTGCTGAAGGACGTAGCCACTGTAACCGACGCAGAGACCGAGATCACAACCATCAACCGGATCAACGGTATTGAAGGTATTGGTATTGAAGTGTCCAAACAAACCGATGCTAACACCGTAAATGTAACCCGTGATGTACAGAAAAAATTAGACGAGATAAAAAAGCAATATGCCGGCATCAATTTTAACTATGTGGTAGCGATCGACCAGTCTACTTATACACTGGCTTCAGCTGACGCTGTGGTGCACGATTTGTTCCTGGCGGTATTGATCGTTGCTTTTGTGATGTTGTTCTTCCTGCATAGTTTACGCAGTGCATCTTTCATCCTGGTATCACTGCCTTCTGCCATGATCCCAACGTTCATCCTGATGTATGCGTTTGGCTTCTCGCTCAACCTGATGACACTGATGGCGCTCTCACTGGTAGTAGGTATCCTGGTAGACGATAGTATCGTGGTGTTGGAGAACATTTACCGCCACATGGAAATGGGTAAGGACAGGCGCACCGCATCGCTGGAAGGCCGGAAGGAGATCGGCTTCACAGCCCTGGCAATTACATTGGTCGACATTGTAGTGTTTGTACCACTGGCGCTTTCCGGTGGCCTCATTGGAAATATCCTTCGCGAGTTTTCGTTGGTGGTGGTATTCTCTACGCTGATGAGTCTTTTTGTGTCCTTTACCTTAACTCCTTTACTGGTCTCCCGCTTTGGAAAGCTGGAAATATTTCACAAAAAGTCTCTGTGGGGAAGACTGAACCTTGGCTTTGAAAGGATACTAGACAACATAAAGAACCAGTATGCAAAGATCCTGACTTGGTCTTTAGGACACAAACGTTACGTATTCATAAGTGCCATTATTTTGTTCATTGGCTCCTTTGCCCTGGTAGGTGCAGGCTTTATTGGTAGCTCTTTCGTGGGCAACAGCGACCGCGGTGAGTTTATAGTACAACTGGAATTAGCTTCACAAACACCGTTGTATGAAACCAATAAAGCGGCCCGCAAAGCCGAAGAGATCATCATGGCACACCCCGAAGTGGAAAAGGTATTTACCAACGTAGGTACGGCAAGTTCTACTTCCGGATTGGGCAACAGCTCTTCTTCAGCCAACATGGCCGAGATCTTTGTGAAAATGGTGGCCAACGACAAGCGTAAGATCAGCACCGATGATATGGGACAATTGGTTCGTGAAGAACTGGTGAAGATACCTGGTATGAAAGTAACCGTAACGCCTACATCTATTACAGGTAACGCGCAAATGCCTATTCAGATAGCCGTAAAAGGTACCGACTTAGATAGCATCTGGACAGCCGCCCGAACAATAAGGGATGTAGTAGTGAAAACATCAGGAACCGAATACGTGGAGTTCAGCACCAAAACACCTAAGAATGAAATCGAGATCAAACTGGATAGGGAAAAATTGTCAGACCTGGGCTTAACGGTAAGTGATGTAGGCAACGTGGTGCAGTTGGCATTCCGTGGCAACGACCAAAGCAAGTTTAAAGAAAATGGTGAGGAATATGCCATCAACCTGGCATTGGAAAAATTTGATCGCCAGGATATTGAAAGCGTAAAGAACCTGGTAGTACGTAACAACAAAGGCGCAAACATTCGCCTGGCAGAATTTGCAGATGTAAGAGAAACCTTAGGCCAGTCTGTACTGGAGCGTACCGACCGCCTGAATTCGATAAAGATTACCTCGGCTGCCGTTGGCCGCCCTGCGGGTACTATTGTAGCAGAGATTCAGAAATCATTGGCAAGCGTTCATCTGCCTGCAGGCGTTCAGGTAGATTATGAAGGGGATGCCAAAAACCAGAAAGAATCCTTTGGCTCGTTGGGGTTAGCCTTGTTATTAGCCATTGTGTTGATTTACCTGATCATGGTAGCCTTGTACGAGAGTGTGGTATACCCATTTGTGGTATTGTTCTCACTGCCGCTGGCCCTGATCGGTGCTTTACTGGCACTGGCCTTAAGCATGGAGTCTATGACCATTTTCGCCATCATTGGTTTTATCATGCTGATGGGACTTGTGGCCAAAAACGCCATCCTGCTGGTTGACTTTACCAACCAGTTAAAAGAAGAAGGTTATGCCATAAAAGATGCCCTGATCGAAGCCGGTAAGGAGCGTTTACGCCCCATCCTGATGACCACTGTTGCCATGATCTTTGGTATGCTGCCTATTGCCCTGGCAACAGGGGCCAGCGCCGAAGTAAAAAATGGTATGGCCTGGGTGATCATTGGTGGTCTTACCAGTTCGCTGTTATTGACCCTGGTAGTGGTACCATCGGTATACATGGCAGTGGAAGGCGCAAGGAATAGAGTAAACAAATGGTTTGGTTTGAAAAAGCACTTGCCCACGCCCGTTACACACATTGAAATAGATGAAGTAGAAGTCGCTTCATAAATATAAAACTCTTCGCTGGTTATTACAGTGCCTGCGCGTTTGGTAATGGTTATAAACAGTTCAAGCCCGGTGATTCTTCACCGGGCTTTTTTGAATCCACGCAGTGTCCCACAGAGGTTGCAATAATTACTTACAATTAAAGATTAACTTTATAAACCATACCTAGCAATCAGAAAAGCTTGAAACCTATTCAATTATCATTGAGTCCCTGTGGGTTTTGGTAGGGAGAGAAAGAAACAACACATCCGTAAAGCTACCATACGGCCTAAAAAGAGAGGAAAAGAACGATTCAAACAACTATATTTACCTGCACCTTTATTTTGATTACCTGCCAGATAATTTAAAACGTAAACAAACATGCAAAGAATATATCAAAGGTCTTCATGCAACAGTACCTTTCCAGTTAGCCCGGTTAAAGACCAGGAAAAAGAATATAGCAGAAGTTAACTCCCAAAAGCACATGTTAATTCAATTGCTGAACGTCGTTTTAGGAGCCATATGCTTTAGGCTTAATAATAAACATAATTAAACATAAAGAGATTCCACTAGGAAAAAAGCACAGAGGAAAAAGGACGGTAGCTAAAGAGAGATTATACAAACACATCAAAAAAAGCTCCGAGAGATCAGAGGCGGCTTCCATATTGGGGGCAAATACAAGAATTGCAAGTAAAGAAGATTACTGGCGGCATTCTTATTACTATTGGAATTTCAATCCTTCAGATCTCACAACTGCTTCAGCTCATTTTGTATGAATTGCTGCAACTTTACTTGAAAAACAGTTTATAATTTATACCAACTATCACAAACTCCACCAGCTTACAAGTCCTGTTATCTTCCAAGGGCCTGATAATATGTCTGGCCTTCAACCTCAATGCCTCCAATTGGTTGCCATCCAACCCCAATATTCCAATGGACATCAGATTCTAGCGTTCTTAAGTCATTGGAGTATAACACCTTATAATCTTTATGTTCAGTCGCAGATACTGACTTTTCTTTTTCTTTAGAATCTTTAGCAAATGCCTGCATTAAGATTACAAAACAAAAAGCACATAAGAGTAGTTTGTTAGATAAAGTCATAAAATTCAATTTTGGTAAAAGATATCATTAAATACAAAAGAGATCCAATGGCCTCTTCTGTTTTAAAATCATTTTATGAAATAGACTCATTCTTTTACACTTGCACATCACCATTTCAGACAAAGCATATTATATACTTCTCTTCACACCCCCTGATCTTTAACTAACTCTGTTAAACAAACGAAAAAACAATTACTCATCTATTCACGATCTTTAAATAATCCATAACTTTTACCAAACAAATCAACATGCTAAAACCTCAACTAACCCTTTTACTGCTGCTCTTTACCGCAGCAACATGGGGCCAGAATTTTACCTTCACACCCCAAAACCCAAAGCCTGGCGATCTTATCACCTTTACCTATGAACCTGCAGGCCTCCCGGTAGGTGCAACAAAACCTATAGAATGCTCTTTTTACCAATTGAAAAAAGAAGGTACGAATGCCATAAAACATATTAATGCCGACGAACTGAAGTTGATCAAAAAAGGAAATAAATATACCGGTAAACTTCAGACCGATACCGCAGCAAGTTTCATCTACTTCGGTTTTTCTTCCAACAACAACTTCGACAACAATAAAAATGAAGGCTATCATATCATATTGACCGATGGCGAAA
>CBKWHA010000354.1:0-4169 GCA_966674115.1 uncultured Chitinophagaceae bacterium | reverse complement strand
GCACAAAGGCTTGTTCCTATTTGACTATAAGTTGAAGAAACTGAGGTTAGTAAATGCAAACATTCCCACTGGTAATTGCTTAGAGATAGCAGGTAATGTGCTATGGATAGGTACCAGTCATGGTCTTTTTAAATATAATATTACGACAAAAGCATGTGAAAAGGCATATGATACACCTGGTAAAAAATTAATTCTGGAAGATATCAGAGTGCTTGCTCTAGACAGGCATAACCGATTATGGATAGGGACAGATGGAGGTATTAATATTGTACGGACTGAGACCGGGCAAATAGATTTTTTGTTTTCTGACAATCACCCATATTCGCTGACCAGCAATGCTGTCTATGCCTTTTTAGAAGATCCAGAATCAAGAATATGGATTGGTACCTTAAGGGGAGGTATCAATATTATTGACCCACATAAAAGACGTTTCCGGACCATTTCCTCAGAGCCCGCAACGAACAATACACTTATCAGCAATTACATCTTTGCCTTACATGAAACCAGTGAAGGCGACATTTGGGTAGGGACAGAAGGAGGAGGCATCAGTGTATGGAACCGGCAAACTAATAAGTTTACCAATTATAAACACAACCCCATAGATCCGGGTTCTTTAAGCCATGATTTTATTACAGATATTAAGGGAGATCATCTTGATAATATCTGGATTGCTACTTACAAAAGCGGTGTGAGCCGCTTTAATAAAGCAACCCAAAAGTTTGAACACTTTAGGTTTATTGCCCCCAACAATTCCTGGAAGATTACAAACCCTCAATCCTTTGTTCTTTTGGCAGACAGGCAAAGGGACTTATGGGTAGGCAGTTTACAACAAGGGCTTTATAAATTGGATCAACACCAGCAGGTTTTCCTGTCTTTTGATCCCACGGTTAAAAATATTTTTGAATTAATTGAAGATAAAAACGGAGCCCTTTGGGCAGGCGCTTTGAAACATTTGATTCAAATAGATAAAAAGAATAAAAAACATGTTTTTCATGATATCGGGAACCCGGTACGTTCCATTTTTGAAGATAAGAGCGGAAATCTTTGGTTAGGAACTGAAGGTGGCGGATTGCTGTTATTTGACAGAAAGCAACAAATGATCAAGGCCCGGTACACGACTGATGAAGGACTTTGTAGCAACAATGTTTTAAATATTTTAGAAGATGAGGGTGGAAATTTATGGATAAGTACTTTTAATTGTATTTCAAGGTTTCATGCCAAAACCGGAATATTTAAGAATTATTACCAAAGTGACGGGCTACAGAGCAATCAGTTCAACTACAATGCTGCCTTGAAGTTACGCACAGGCGAACTGGTTTTTGGAGGCATTAAAGGATTCACCTTGTTTCATCCCAAAAGCATTCATCCTTTCAAGAGCGCTCCCAATATCTTCCTAACTGATATCGAGGTGGGGAATTTACCCCTGGAACATCAAGCCTCTTTCATCACTAAAGCTTCGTCCAATAGTATTGAAAAGATCAAAATACCTTACGACCAGGCGATCCTTTCCTTCCGGTTTGCAGCCTTGGAATACTCTGCTCCGGATAAAGTTCAATACGCCTATTACCTGCAAGGGTGGGACAGGGGTTGGAACTACAAAGGCCATAACAGGAATGCTACCTATACCCGGCTTTCTGAAGGTACCTATACTTTAAGGGTAAAATGCACTAATGCTGAGGGTGTTTGGGGTAAAGATGAATTAAGGTTAACCATTGTGGTGCTGCCACCCTGGTATCGTGCCTGGTGGGCCTATTTGCTATACACCGCACTTATCGGATGCCTGGTTTATTACTATCTGCAGTACCGGGCTAAGCAAACCAGGTTGCAATACGAAGTGAAAATCGCTAAGCTGAATGCAGAAAATGAAAGGGCTGAAAGGGAGAGGAGCCTGGCCGAGTTGCAAAAGGAAAAAATGGAAAGGGAAATGAGTCAGGCAGAATTGGCTTTGGAAAAGGCTGAACTGGAAAAGGAAAGGGCACAACGTGAATGGGAACAGGCAGAGCGGGAGAAAGAGCGCATCATAATAGAAAAGGAAAGGGAGATGAATGAAAAGAAACTTTCCTTCTTTACCAATATTTCCCACGAGTTCAGAACTCCACTCACCCTCATCATCAATCCCATCAAAGATCTGCTACACAAAAAAAATAGCGGACAACCAATCAGGCAGGATAGTGAATTGAATATTGTATACCGGAACGCCCGCAGGATGCTTAGTCTTGTGGATCAGTTACTGCTGTTCAGAAAAGCAGAAAGTGGCTTAGATAAAATAAAGCCAAGCAGGTTGAATGCCAGTAACCTGGCCAGGGAAGTTTATTTATGTTTTATTCACCAGGCGAAGGTTAAAAATATTGATTATGTATTTGAGTCCAACAAAGATCAAATAGAGATTTATGCCGACCGGGTAAAGCTTGAGATCATTTTATATAACCTGCTTTCAAATGCTATTAAATATACTCCGGATGGTGGAAGCATCAGGTTTGCCATTAAAGACGAGCAGGAACATGTGATGATTGCGGTGCAGGATACAGGCGCTGGTATACCCAAAGAAACAGGTGACATGTTGTTCGAGAAATTTTACCAGGCAGAGAGAAGAATTACCCATACCCAGCCTGGATTCGGAATCGGCTTATTCTTGGTAAAACATTTTACCGAACAGCATAAAGGAATAGTTTCATATAAAAGTGAGGAAGGAAAAGGGGCAACCTTTTCGTTACTGCTGCCAAAAGGAAAAGAACATTTTGGGCAGGATGTTATTGTTTCAGAAAATGAATCAGGTCCGGTATTGCTTGAGGAAATAAAAGAAGAACCTATAATGGATAGTCCGGAGCCCACTGAGATAACTGAGCCTATATCAGATGTAGTAACGGAAAAACAAACATTATTAATTGTTGAGGACGATGAGCAGATCAGGCAATACTTACACCAGTTGTTCAAAAATCAATACATCATATATCAGGCTGAAAACGGAGAAAAAGGTTTGGAACAGGCCCAAAACTATTTACCCGATTTGATCATTTCTGACATACATATGCAGGGAATGAGCGGAATTGACCTTTGCAGGCATATTAAAGAAAATGAAGCTTTGAACCATATCCCGGTCATTTTGCTTACGGCAAGTTCTTCCGACGAGTTAAAGTTACAATGTGTAGAAGGAGGCGCAGACGACTATATCAGAAAGCCTTTTGATAACCAACTGCTGATTGCCAGGATATCCAATTTGTTAAAAAGCCGTAATAATCTTCAAAAGTATTTTTATAACGAGATCACCTTACACAAGAGTAATCTGAAGATATCTCCTGAATACAAGGAGTTTTTGGAAAAATGTATTTCTGTCGTGGAAAACCATTTGGAAGACGAAAACTTCACTGTCAAAACTTTATTGTCAGAGATGGGTATGAGTCATTCCAATCTGTTTAGAAAGGTAAAATCGGTATCCGGGCTTTCTGTGAACGTGTTTATCCGTTTTATCCGCTTGCGCAAGGCTGCGGATCTGTTTATCACGACAGACCATAATGTTAATGAAACAGCCTTTATGGTAGGGATCAGGGATGTGAAGTATTTTAGAGAGCAATTCAACAAGTTGTTTAAAATGAACCCTTCGGAATATATTAAAAAGTACAGGAAAGTGTACAGGAACCAATTTTCAGTAAATAAGGACTCAATTGATCCTAACCAGCTTAATTAGAGTATACAAAATTTTACCTGCTTCAACTTCTTTAGCGAACTGAAGAAAACTTGCCCCTGAAATTCAATTATTTCCGGGGCTTTTTCTTATGAAGACCATAAATTACCATTTTGACAATTTTACCCCTCATATTAGGCGTTTATCCCCCCGTCTGATTTCAAATACCCCTCTAATTTCACATTTTCAAATAGGGCAGCTTAGTTACCTACGATTCTAACAGGCAAATTGAAATTTTTCATATAGCAACAAGCAATCGTCCGGAAGGAGTTTTTACTCCTTCCTTTTTCTTAATCTGCCTTATGCACCAACAGCATTTTATTTCAGTAAACAAATAATTTAAATAGGAACTCATAAAAATGAAGAGAATCGTAGTTCTTATCTTCTTATCATTATTCTTGGTGAAGATAAAGATCGTTGCCCAGGAACTCGTTACATACCCTGCCCCCCAGGGGGTTATTTATACCCAGCACAATGATGATTATAC
>CBKWHA010000353.1:0-4209 GCA_966674115.1 uncultured Chitinophagaceae bacterium | reverse complement strand
AAATAAAAATAGCAATATGAAGAATATCATAATAGTCCTGGCTTGTACAGTTTATTTGATGAGTTGCAATAATGAAAAAGCTGGAAATGAAACTAAAGTAGATGAGGTTCCTGCCGCCATTGATACCACAACACATCCGACAGGTGTAAACGAAGGTGCGGTGATCAGCACGGATACGGCAGCTTATAATGTCGAAAACACAAATCCAGACGGAAGGGAAAGGTTAGAAAGAGATAAGAAGGAAAAATGATCCAGCATTCTATTCAACTACCCGACGGGAGAATGCTTTTTTACAACTTGTTTGGCCCTGCAGATGGGCATCCGGTATTATACTTTCATGGTACGCCAAGTTCCCGGCTTGAGCCTTTACTACCATCTATCTATGGTGTAGATATAATCTCCCTTTTGCGCGAGCACCAGTTACAGCTAATAGCTATAGATCGGCCGGGAGCAGGGTTTTCAACACTTCACTCTGAAGGCACTTTTCTTTCTTTCGCCGAGGATGTAGCAGAATTACTGCGGCAGCAAAATATAACTCAATGTCCGGTTCTTTGCTGGTCCGGTGGAGGGCCTTATGCTTTGGCTATAACGCATCAGTATCCTGAGTTGATCCAAAGCGCTTTTATCATTGCCGGCTTTACCATCAGTCTTAGCACGCCAGGGTTATTTGAAGAAATGAAAAGAAATAAGTTTTATTTCGTTAGTGCCCTGAACACGCCTGTTGTTGTGGAAGGAATATTGAATTATTTGTCAAAGAAAGAAATCAGGAAATCCTTCCCGCAATTCATAGCTGGTATGCCAGACGTTGATTATAAGTACCTTGAAAACCCTAAATATTTAAGACAGGTAGCTTCCATTACCCTGCAGGAGGCTTGCCGTTATGGGAGTACAGGCGCTGTAAAAGAAGCCGCCAGTTATTTCAATGACTTTGGTTTTGCACTTGCTTCCATTAGCCAGCCGGTGCATTACTGGTGGGGATCAAACGACGTTGAGGTTATTAACCGCCATCCTCAGGCAATTGAACAACAGATCCCTAATCATTTTATGTACTACAAAGAAGGTGAAGGCCACGTTTCTATTTATATTAAATATATAAAGGAAGTATTAGAAGCAATCGCAAACAACCTGTGACCCTCCACCAATTTCCCACCTCTCCCGTAACCCATAACTCTTAACTCGTAACTTTTGAACTCTGAATCCTGAACTATCAACTCGTAAACCTGATCTCAAGCCCCGCTCCACCTCCTAACCGGTTTCTTTTGTGCCAGGAAAAACAAACTAACCATCATCCAGCCTACCCAAAATAAATAGGCTCCCAAATGAAATCGTTCACCGAGTAATCGGTGGGAAAGATCATGGCGAAAATCATTGTATGTAAAATATAGACCTACAAGGGCTAAAAGGATACAAACAATATGTATAAAGTTTGCAGTTCCTCTCGCTGCTTTTTTTTGAATGGCGCCTTGAAGTAAAAACAATAGAAGTAAAACGCCGAACACAACCAGGGCGCCTTGCCACCAAACTTTCAGAAATTGATATTCTTTATAAAACATGGAAATGCCAACCTTGCCGACCAAAGATGCTTTCGATAAAAGATAACCGGATATGGCAGAGAGCGCTGCCAGTAAAAAAAGTAGGAATGAGGTACGTTTCATGTATATACTTTTCGAGCCAAGATAAGAAGAATATGAATCACTGATGAGTGCTAAAAATTGGGGTTATTCAAAAAATAAATTTCGTAACATTGGCAATCAATTCACCCAAACCGGTTCAAAATGAAAAAAACACAATCTTTAACACTGCTCTTTTTATTTGCTTTAGGTCTTGTATGTTCTATTTCTGCTTGTGCACAGAATCAACAAAATCGTCCTAGTCCGGCTGCAAAAGCAACCGGCAAGATCGGCGATGCCAATATTACGATTACTTATAGCAGCCCTGCAGTGAAAGACCGTACAATATGGGGCGAATTAGTTCCTTATGGCCAGGTATGGCGGGCCGGCGCTAACGAAGCAACCACTTTCGAAACTGATAAGGATATAAAAGTTGAGGGCAAAACACTTCCTGCTGGCAAGTATGCTTTCTTTACAATTCCTAACGAAAAGGAATGGACTATAATTTTCAACAAAACGGCCAATCAATGGGGTGCCTTTAAGTATGATGAAAAGCAGGATGCTTTAAGAGTTCAAGTCAAACCTGAAAAATCAAAGGAATTCAATGAACGCTTGAAATACGTTGTTGAAGATGAAGAAATAGAGTTATTGTGGGAAAACCTGGAAATACCAGTAGAAGTGAAACCATAAACCATCTTATAATTTCTTGCTCATCAGCCAGTCATGCTGGATGTCGTCACCAAGAACGAAAAGTGTTTCATCAAATTTTTTAAATCCCCAATGGTTATAAAAGTTGAGCGCCCGGTTGTTTTGTTCCCAAACCGATAGCCATAATGCAGGGATATTTTTTTGTTTTGCAATATCAATGATCGTTTGCATCAGCAACTTGCCAACACCTTTCCCGAGCATATGGTTCACAACATACAACCTTGCTATTTCAAGAGCAGGTGCAATACCAAGAGTTCTGGGTTCTGTGTTCTCTCTTAGTTTAGCATACCCAACTACCTCTTGGTCATTATAAGCAAGTAAAAAGATGTTTCCTGATGCGCCAACCTCCAATATAAGTTTGCCTTTTGTGAACTGATGGTTTAAAAACTTATCCATATTCTCCTTTGTGTTCTGCGCAGCAAAGGTTTCATAGAAGGTTTGGTGACTTAGATCGGCAATCAGCTTTGCATCTTCTTGTGTTGCGTATCTTATGTGAAAGTCCATGTGATCCTGAAATATTATACAATATGCAAATTATTAAAATAAAAGCACCGCATAGATCATAATTCCTGCGGTGCTTAGTACAATTGAGGTTGGCCTCTCAATTTGTCTGGTGTGTCGTCATAGGTAAAAACAACGACCTCTTCTATGCTTCTGTTTTAGTCTTTCCCTGAGGTATCGGTTGTGTCAGAACCATAATTTGTCATAGGCTCGGCCCCGGTACCCACCGTATCTGGTATATTACCATTTACATTTTCCACGCCCCGGTACTCCGTTCCTGTGGAGTCCGATGCGTCTGTCACACTGCTCTCTTGACTATTGTTGCAGCTTGCCAGGAAAAGTATTATTGCAAGCAACAGACGATTCATAAAGCATATATTATGGCTACATACCTTCAATTATTTTGCCAATAATATATTTAAGGCAACTATAAACCATAAACAATAAATTTCCTTCTTGGCTGCTTTTTTGTATACGCACAGAAAAAAGTATGGTCAAAATAACGCCGAAAGGGCTTTGGAGCGTTTTAAAGCAGTCTTTTAAAGGCTTTGGAGATGATAAGGTAACCAAACTAAGTGCCTCATTAGCTTATTATACAGTATTTTCCTTAGGCCCTTTGATGATCGTGATCATTTTTCTAGCAAGCATCTTTTTGGAACGCGAAGCTGTAGAAGGCACTATTTACGCGCAAATGCAGAGCTTTATCGGGCATGATGCCGCCCTGGAACTGCAGCAAATAATCAAGAATGCATCAGTTAGTGGCAAGGGCACCATGGCTGCCATCATTGGGTTCGCAACCCTGCTCATTGGTGCTACTACAGTATTTGCTGAGATTCAGGATTCAATAAATAGCATCTGGGGATTAAAGCCAAAACCCGATAAGGCAGGTTGGTTAATATTGCTCAAAAACCGGTTGCTATCCTTCTCAATTATTGTTAGCCTGGGCTTCTTGCTGCTGGTTTCGTTGGCTATAACTGCCGTAATTGAAGCCCTGATCAACCGGCTACAGGCTATTTTTCCAGATATTGCTGTAATAGCGGTTTATATCATTAACCTCATCGTTACTTTTATTGTGATTACCTTACTTTTTAGTGTTATTTTCAAAGTTTTGCCAGATGCGAAGATGAAGTGGAAGGATATTTTGGCGGGTGCCGTTTCCACAGCCATTCTTTTTATGCTTGGTAAATTCGCCATTTCCTTTTACATAGGGAAAAGCGATGTAGGCAGTACTTACGGGGCAGCTGGCTCACTGGTTATATTATTGCTATGGGTGTACTATTCTTCCATTATCCTGTATTTCGGTGCTGAATTCACACTTGCTTATTCGAAGCAATTTGGTGGAGCCATAAAGCCCAATGAATATGCAGTTTGGGAAAAACAGCCTGCTGTA
>CBKWHA010000352.1:0-4256 GCA_966674115.1 uncultured Chitinophagaceae bacterium | reverse complement strand
GCTAAACCGGTCAGGCATCAGCAGGTAAATAAAATCGGAAGATGTAATACCCTGGGCAAAAAGAGTTCCTTTGCCTTTGTGCCGCTGTTTTAATTCAAAGAGAACATCCCCCTCCCCATTTGGATTCTTTATATGGATTTTCATTTGGCCAGGTTTGGTTGTAGCAGCAACCACCAGATCAAGGAATACATAGTTTGGGTTTTCCGCCTTATGAACTTTCACTAGCTTAACACCCTGGTAATTGATCGAGAAGGTATTTTCCGCAATATTAGCGCCATGTAACATCAACTGCAGTTTGGGGTTCTTCATACCCACCCACCAATTAGTAGGATATACACCATCAACCTTATACTCAATAGCATGTACGCATACAATAATCCATAAAAAAGAAAAGAAAAGAATAAACTTTTTCATTTTATAAAAATTCTATTGGAAAGTGAAGTTGGATTTGTATCAAAAAACTTCCTAAAAGCTCTTAAACTTATTCGCATGAAAATTAAATTGGACGCTGTTCTTCTATTTCGATCTTTGCAACCTTTGCTTTTGAAACCCTTTCATGTTTTTCACTCACTAGGAAATAGCAAATGAGTGCGGCAAGAATCATTAAGACACCGCCAATTTGTACAGCAGCCATCCGATTGTTGTTGAGCAAGTGTTCCATGATCCATCCAAAGAACAAGGAGGCAATGATCTCTGGCAACACAATAAAAAAGTTGAAGATGCCCATATATATGCCGACCTTATTGCTGGGAAGACTGCCGGCAAGCATGGCATAAGGCATAGATAAGATGCTGGCCCATGCAATACCCACACCAGTCATACATAAATAGAGCATGTTCTTATTAATGACTAACCCTACACCAATCAGTCCTAATGCACCACAGAGCAAACAAATGGAATGGGTAAGTTTCCGGCCAATCTGTCCGGCAATAAAAGGCAACAACAAGGCAAATAAAAAAGTAATTATGCTGTAAAAAGAAAGCGTCAGACCAGCAAATTCTACACCTTGAGTATACACTACGTCTTTTTCACTTTCAGCTCCAAAGATGTTCCTGGCAACGGCTGTACTGTAATAGAACCACATTAAAAACAATCCAGGCCAGGTAAAGAACTGCACCAGGGCCAATTGCTTCATTTTTGTTGGCATATGGGCTATTGAGCTAAAGATTTCTTTTGCTCCATGGCTAAATCCGCTCTTTGTTTCTTCCTGATCTTCATGGGATGGCGGGTATTCGTTTGATGTAAGAATAGTGTACAGAATGGCAATAAAGAAGATTGAACCGCCAATGTAAAAAGCATATTTAACGGAATTGGGGATAGCACCATCCACAGAAACCCTCGACACATTTAACATGTTTGAAAGCAGCCAGGGAAGTGCCGAAGCTATACTTCCTCCCAGTCCAATCAAAAAACTTTGCATGGCAAAGCCTTTTGTGCTTTGGCTATCTGGTAATTTGTCTGCTACAAATGCCCGGAAAGGTTCCATTGCAATATTGCCAGAAGTATCCAAAATCCATAACAGACCTGCGGCCATCCATAGGGCGCTGCTATTGGGCATTAAAAAGAGGCAAATTGTACTAAAAACTGCCCCAATAAAAAAGTAAGGCCTTCGCCGTCCCCACCTGGGATGCCAGGTACGATCACTTAAATAACCAATAATAGGTTGAACGATCAATCCGGTAAGAGGAGCAGCTAAAAAAAGTAGTGGAATTTCTTCTGGAGAGGCTTTTAAAAATTCATAGATAGGTCCCATATTAGCGCGCTGAAGATCCCATCCAAACTGGATTCCAAAGAACCCAAAGCTCATGTTGAAGATTTGCCAGAAACGAAGTTTTGGCTTTTTTCCTGCAACTAAAGTAGCCGGCATAGGCAATCGCTGTTATTGAGCGATGAAGATAGTGTATTTATCACACAAAAGTAAATACCCTCTCAACAAAAAGCTCTAAACTCGGAGCCTTTAATTTTCGGCCTTGAGTTTAGAGCTTTTTGTTGAGAACTATCCAAATGATCTATTTATTAACCAATTGTAAAGCCATCAGGTAAAATTGCTCCTTTTTTAATAACCACAACTCCATCTTTTACTGCATACAGCTTATTATCAGTATCCGACAAATGAGTTCCTCCTTTGATTTTTACATCGTTTCCTATGCGACAATCCTTGTCTATGATTGCACCCTCAATCACGCACCGTTCACCAATTCCTATAAGGGGTGTACCACTTTCAAGGGCAATATTTATATGTTCCAAAGACTCATAATAATCATTACCCATCAGGTATGTATTACTTAAATAAGAATCCTGACCAATACGGGAACGAATACCTACAACGCAGCGGTCGATAGTTGCAGAATTGATAATAGATCCTTCTGCAATAAGCGCATGTGAGGTTTGGGTTGACCCATTGTATTTTACTGGCGGTAACATACGCGGCCTTGTGTAAATAGAATGGGTAACATCATATAGGTTGAAATCAGGGATTTCATTTGTCAATGCCAGATTGGCCTCATAGAAGGCTTTGATGTTCCCAATATCTTCCCAATAACCATCATATTGATAGCTTGCAACTTTATACTTGTTGATAGATTGCGGAATGATCTCCTTACCAAAGTCGGCAGAATCTTTATTTTCATTCTGAAGTAAGTCGAATAGCAACTTACGATTAAAAATGTATATACCCATTGAAGCCAGGTAAACTTTGCCCATACTGCGCATTTTATCCCCAGTATCACTTACCCAATGTTCCAACCCACTTTTGGGTTTTTCAGTAAAGGACTTTATTATTCCACCTTCCTGTTTCAAAATCCCGAATTCTGAAGCTTCTTTCTCAGCAACTGGAATAGTTGCAATTGTAATATCAGCACCTTTTTCTTTGTGGTTGCGCAGCATTGCCTGAAAATCGATTTGGTAAAGCTGATCACCAGAAAGGATCAATACATATTCGCTGGGAAAAGGGTTTATATGACGTAAACATTGGCGCACGGCATCCGCAGTGCCCTGAAACCATGCCGGATTGTCTGGTGTTTGTTCGGCAGCTAAAATGTCAACAAATGCTGTACTGAAAGCACTGAACCGGTAGGTGTTTTTAATGTGCCTGTTCAATGAAGCCGAGTTGAACATGGTTAATACAAACATGCGGCTCATATCAGAATTCAGGCAATTGGAGATAGGTATATCAACTAAACGATACTTTCCAGCTATTGGCACTGCAGGTTTTGAACGGGTTGCAGTTAAGGGAAATAATCTTGTTCCAGCGCCGCCTCCTAAAATAACAGATAGAATTTCCTGGTTCATGGTTTATTTATTAGTGATAAATGATTGTTAGCCTGGTGCATTGATCATAGGATTAGTACTTATTCTCACAGTATTCAACTAGTGTTAAAAATACAAGAAAACTAATAATACTGTTTAGGACATTTTATGTTTCAATAAAAAAAAATCAATGAGTCTTGATTTCGTGAGTTCCACCACTACCAACTTTATTCTGTTTACTTGATTCTTCAACAGATGGCTGTGACAGAACATCCCTTTTCAAGGATCTGTACAATTCGATATATTCTATGGCTGAAGTGTTCCAGGAATGGTCGATCTTCATCATAAAATTGCGCATCCAATTAAAAACTTCCGGCTGGTTATTAAAAAGATCTATAGCGCGACCGATGGAATGGGAAATATCCTCAACATTGGCGTGTTCAAAACGAATACCGAAGCCCTGGAAGTCTTCAAAATCCTTAACTGTATCTCTTAATCCGCCTGTGTTTCGTACCATCGGAACAGTACCATAGCGAAGTGCATATAACTGATTTAAACCGCAAGGTTCTACTCGGCTTGGCATTAATAAGAAATCAGCACCAGCATACATTAGATGCGCAAGTGCCTCATTATATCCAATATATGTGTTTACATACCCGCTAAACTGGTGAACAAGTGCATTTAAACGGTTTTCAATTTCAGACTCCCCTGAACCCAGTATTAAAAAGCTGGCCTGCCCATGGTAATGGTACATAGCAGAACGAATGGCATCAGGCAAAACATCAGCAGCTTTTTCTCCTACAAGCCTCCCAATGAAAATAAACAATGGCCTTTCAGGGGCAAGTCCAAAACGTTGGCATACTTCTATTTTATTTGCCTGCTTTCCTTCTTTTACTGATTTTTCATTATAGTTTTTAACCAGCAGCGGGTCAGTTGCAGGATTCCACACTTCATTATCTATACCATTTAATATTCCTTTACATTTCCCCTTTTCATATTCGAACAAA
>CBKWHA010000351.1:0-4285 GCA_966674115.1 uncultured Chitinophagaceae bacterium | reverse complement strand
CACCGCATCCATAGCATCCAAAAGGTCGGCACGGACCATAGAAATTTCGTCGATAATCAGCAGTTCCAGCTCCCGCAATATTTCGCGGCGGCTGGCGCTCATGCGCATGTTGCGGAAAAGGGTGTGAAGGTTGTTCACCTTACCATCGTAAACACTGGCCAGGCTTTGCTGGGTAGGCAGGAAAGTGCCGGGTGGCAATTGAAAAAAGGAATGGATGGTAACACCGCCTGCGTTGATGGCAGCTACGCCAGTGGGCGCTACAATGGCCATTTTTTTATAGCAGGTTTCCTTTATGTATTTTAAGAAGGTGGTCTTACCGGTTCCTGCCTTACCTGTAAGGAAGAGGTGCTTACTGGTTTGGTTGATAAAAGAAACGGCTGTTTTAAATATGATATTAGAATTGTCGAACTGGATCATGTTGAAAAATGCAAATAATAGAGACGAAAATAAGAGGCTTAAGGTTGAATGTGCATTTTCTCTATTTCTTTTTCTGTCAATCGCAGGAATCTTGCGGCATTATTAAACAGGATATCCCGTTTTTGAGCTGCTGTCAGAAAACTTGCCTTGTTAATGGTTTGTATACCCAGCTCTATCGCCTGCGGCCACACCATGTTGTCTGAACCGAACATGATACGTTTACCAAAGCCTGCATTTACCAGGCGTTCCAGGTAGAAATAAAATTCCTTTTTGGGGAGCATATAACAGATCACGCCCAGGTCGACATACAATTGCGGATGGGTATACAGTGTGGCAATCATATCATCCAGCATGGGCCAGCCAGCGTGCATGGCATAGACTCTTAATTTGGGATGTCTTAGCAGTGCTTCTTCAAGGCCTAGCGGACTATGCAGTTTTGCCCTATAATTACCGGAGCCTATATATGGAGCACCGGGAGGGCCGCATCCTATATGAATACCTACAGGAATATCCAAGCGCTCAGCCATTGCCAGGTAGGGTTCAAAAGCCGAATCGCTTGGTGTGTATCCTTCATACTGAATGGTGATCTCGCCAAATACTTTGAATTCGCCCGACTTGAAGAGTTTTTCCAGTGAATCTACAGTAAGCCCTTTTTTGCTGGCCAGCGTAAAATTCCAGTCTACACTATTGATGATGCGCCGGGGCTCGGCTTGTTTCCAATCTCTTACGGTTTCAATTTCGCCGCTTGTAACCGCATATACATTATTTCGTTTGAGGGCAGCAAGGGTCATGTACTTCAGCGAGTCATCGGTAGTGGGAGAAGTAATAAATTGATCTGCCCACATATTTGTTTTCAGGGCTTTCATGAAGGTCTTGCGAAAATCATCCTTGGGGTCATTGATGCCAAGGTCTCTGAAGGGTGCGCCTACACTAATGGGAGCAGGCCCTTGGTCATTGGCATGCAGGGCATGAAGGTGCATATCAATAACAGGTAAGGGACGTGTTTGTGCAGCGAGTAGTTGAATGATGAGGTTTGCAGCCAGCCAGAGTGGTAACTTTTTAAGCATATGGCGAGGGTTTGTTATTGAGATGTGTTAGGGTTGGTTTTTCCATAGCTTTGGTAGGGCAGGTGCAAATCATTTAAAAGGCAATTTGTGGGCTTATGGTATTGTGGTGAGTATTGGAGCATCATTGGGCAACACCTTGTTCAAAAGTTCAAATCCCAGAAAGGTCACTCATTTATTGCAGCAATATACTATGTCCTTTTCCGTTAGCAGGACTCGATTTCTTAAGCATAAAATCACCGGAAGCGGCATCGTTAAAAAGTGGATCTTTTCCAAAGATGCCATTCCTGTCGGTTACAGGGAGCTGAGGTCCGGTCCAGGCAGGGTTTTGTGCATGATACCATAGGTTGCCGGAAAAGCTGAAACTTTCTGGGTTGGTGTTAGGACCAATATTGCACTCACTCCTTACCCTGTTGTCCCGGTAGATGATGTTGTTTTTAAAAAAATTGTTGCCGCATGGATAAAACCTGGAGGTATCAACTGTTTCCTGCAAGATCCTGATCACCCATTTTTGGGGCAGATAGATGGTATTGTTTACCACTTCAGTTTCAATGCAACCCACATAAGCAATAGGCGCATCAGAACCAATGAATATGTTGGCAAAAACTTTCAGCCCCGCAGCTTCATACCGGGCTTCCAGGGGACGAAACAAACGCAGGTTGGTGGATCCGCCAAGATTCAGGGCCCGCTGGCCTCCGTTCTTAAAAATGTTTGATTCTATCCGAATATTCTTAGATCCTCCTTTCGCTTGAACAGAATTGCTGCCCTGGTTTTCGAACCGGTTGCCTTTTATCAGTCCTTCATGGCAACCCACCATATCAATTCCGCTTCCGCCAATAGAGCCATTCAGGAAGGTGCAGTTTTTGATCTCAAAATGATCCACACCCGACATTTTAAGAAGGTCGTTGTTACCGGTTGCTTTTATATCCCGGAAGGTGCAAGAGTCAAAAACAACATGGTGCGAAGGTGTGCTATAGCTGCCGCCATCGTCTACATTCAGGCCGTTTCCGGTTTGCTGCTGAAAGATGATACCTTTTATATGCACATAAGCGGCATCGGTCATGTGCCATGAAGTGGTACCGCTCTGAAAGACCACCGTTTCTGAAGGAGCGGAGATGATGTTTATTGGTTTAGCAACTGTTCCCTGTAAGTTCACAATGGATAATCCACCTGGATAGGTTCCTTCATGAATGATAATAGTATCACCGGGAAGGGTTACTGTAAGCGCTTGTGCAAGTGAGGTATATGTTTGTCCTGCCCCAACGTGACGAATGGTAGCAAACAGAGGCAAATAGATGGCAAACGCGATAAGAAGGCAACTGGTCTTCATATTCAAACGTAATATAATTATCACTCCGTTTAATTATCAGGCCACGCTTTCAACAATGCTTGTTGACTGAAGGCCTTTTATCAAGTAATGTCAATTTTAATTTCAATTCGACCTGCTTCCATTCTGGTTGAATGATACTATAAACAACGGTGTTTCTAAAAGTCCCGTCTTCATTTATTCTATCCCACCTTAGCACACCTTCCTTTATTGCCCCAAGCTTTTCAATTGCTTTTTGTGAACGAATATTATCCTCTCTGATTTTAAATTCCACCCGTCCTAAACTCCATTCGCTAAAACACAAATCCAGTAATAACAACTTTGCTTCTAAATTCAATTTCGTTCCCCAGTAAACAGGAGCAAGCCAGGTGCCACCAATTTCTATTTTTTTGTTCTCCCTGTCGAAGTTTAAAAACCCTGTTGAACCTATAATTTTTTCAGTGGGCAGATAGACCATGGTATAAACAATGAGATAACCGCTATCAATTCTACCATTTAGCCAATTATGATAAGCAATGAAGTCCTGTTCGGAATGTACTTTTCTGGGCAAGAACTCCCAAATCTTAGGCTCAATTGATATTTGCTTTAAGCCTTCAAGATGAGCTTCATTATATCTTTCAAGCCGGATATATTGTCCTTGAATGGTCTCTGGAAATGTCATTGTGTTGTGGTTTGAGCTTTCAGTCAACATTAGACGTATTAGCGAAGAAGTGGAATTTCATGTTCTGCTGCTTCACTTACATTTTACTATTGATTAATTTTTTATCTCTGAAAGTTAGTGCTGAAGCCCTTTTTCAAATACGCTGTAGTGCGTTCGCCTTATTCGACAAGCCTGAGCGTGTCAACCCGGTCAAAGTGTTTTTTGTTTAGAGTTGCTAAAGGCAAATTATGAGCAACCGCTGTGGCAGCTATAAATAAATCCGCAAGGTCTATTTGCTTGCGCTTTTTCTTTAATAACCTGTTTATGTCAACGGCGGTATCTACCGAAGCCTCGTCAAAAGGAATAACTTCAACTACCTGCAATACATTGTCCCAAAAGTTTAACTGGTTTTGAGTAGCACCTGAATAAATCTCATATTTAGTTACTGCAGAAATAGTAAACTTGTAGCCCTGCCGCACCATAGCCACCCATACAGAATTTGCCTTGTCAGTTTTACGATAATAGTCAAAAAGGATAGAAGTATCAACCAGGATTATTTTGTCCGCCATTGGTTGATAGCTTTTCTATTTTTGGCAATTGTTTCTAATTGCTTTTTTGTCGCAACTGGTCCATTCAAAAGCAAAGTCTCCAAATCAACCAATTTGTCTTCCTTGACTTCTTTTTCAAGTTCTGCTTTCAGTTGCTTCAACTGTCCTGCTGGTAAAGTTTTAACGATTTTGAGCAACTGGTCAAATCCTATGTCAACTTGTACTCTCATAAAGTCAAATTTAATAAATTTTATCAAGCCAGGAGCGACCGAAAAGGTGACACACAACG
>CBKWHA010000350.1:0-4341 GCA_966674115.1 uncultured Chitinophagaceae bacterium | reverse complement strand
AAAAGATATATTTCATTCTGTTGTCGGTGTTCCTCATTGCCGGCGGACTGTCCTGCAAGAAAGATTTTTTGAATGAAGAGCCGCTTGATTTTTTGAGTTCGGCCAACGCGTTTAAAACAAGTGCAGATTTTGACGCTTCTACCAATAACCTGTATCGTCTGTTACGTGATGTATTATTTACGCGGGATGAAACCATCCCCTTCGATTATATCTATCGCACCGATGTTGGGTTGTTTGTACCATCGGCCGTTCCGCCAAACCTGAATAGCGAGCTGGCACCCCACTCCGATTTACCCAGGATACACTGGCAAAGCTGGTATAAGATCATATCAGAATCCAATACCATTATTAGCCGTATTCCTGTCTCTCAGCTTTCTGCTGGCGACAAGGAGTTGTTTGAAGCAAAAGCCCGTTTTTTCAGAGCGTATGCGTATAGCCGGTTGGCTTACCTGTATGGAGGAGTGCCTTTAGTGCTGGAAGAGGTTCTTGAACCTAAAACAGATTATGTACGAGCTACCCGTAAGGAGGTATATGCGCAATGTATTGAGGATTTAGTTTTTGCCGCCGGTAAATTACCAGCCATCAACAAAGTAAAGGATGGCGAAGTTTCCAACCTGGCAGCGCAGCATTTACTGGCAGAATTGTATATAGCGGATGGGCAATTCGATAAGGCTGTTACAGCAGCTTCGGTAGTCATCGACGACTCGAATATGTCGCTCATGACCAGCCGCTTTGGCAAGAAAAAGGATGTAACGCCCGGCGATGTGTATTGGGATTTGTTCCGGCGTGGAAATCAAAACCGGGGCGCTGGCAATAAGGAAGCGATACTCGTTATTCAAATAGAAAACGATACCAAGGGCGGCGCCGGCAGCACTACCCTCACCGGGTGGCCTTTTAATAGTGTTTACAACCTGGAAAGGGTGCATTCTCCGCTGATACGCGATGTGCAACTACCCAATGTAACCGGAACCAAACCTATGGCGCAGTGGCCGGCCTCCGATTATACCAGCGGTGGCAGAGGAGTGGGATTTCTGGCTCCATCACATTATTTTGTACACAAGGCCTACCAGGTACAGGGCGATGCATCTGCAACCGTTCCCGATTCCATAGCGGACATCAGGAATGCCAATCATAATTTTGTAAGGAAATTTAAGGTTACCCTTCCGGGCAATAGCCTTTACCCCGTGGGTACGGAAATTGACTTTAATAACATACCGGCGGGCACCAAAGGATTTGGCGGAAAGCCTCTAATATCGGGCGATGTAGCCAACCGGGCTATGTACCCCTACCAGACAAAATGCACGGAACCAGGTGATCACCCAGCTAATTTATATGCGGGCTCTACCGCTTATCCGCCTCTCCTCAAAAGTACTGCGGCGCCTACTTTCAGAGACGAATACCTTTTCAGGCTGGCAGAGACTTACCTGTTAAGAGCCGAAGCTTATCTGGGACAGGGAAATACCTCCGCAGCCGCGGCCGACATTAATGTGGTAAGAGCAAGATCAAAGGCTTCAGCAGTTGTCCCCGCCAACGTGAACATAGATTTAATCCTGGATGAAAGAATGAGAGAATTTGGTATAGAAGAAAAAAGGATGTTTACCCTGATGCGCTTAGGCAAATGGTACGACCGGGTCATAAAGTGCAATCCTTTTTATGCGGTATCCGCCGATCCCAAGTATAATCTTTGGCCCATACCGTATTCTGAAATTGAAAGAAACAATGGAGCAAAGTTGGAACAAAATCCGAGTTACTGATCATTGAAATCAATTCTATAACAGGTTTTTCAGCATAGCAAGCATTCAAACAGCAGTTGAATAATAAAAGGGGAGATGAGATTTCATCTCTCCTTGTCTTAAAAGAAATGAAATCAATACTCCTCACAATTCTTATACTAAGCAATTCAATTTCTATTGCCCAAAAGCAAAAAGCCTACAGCGCTATTTATTCCGGTATTCCCTGGTTTGATGACAAGGGCAATACTGTTAGTGCGCATGGAGCAAACATCATTAAAGACAAAGGCAGGTATTATCTTTTTGGAGAACGCCAATCCGATACCAGCAATGCTTTTACAGGCTTCAGTTGTTATTCCTCTACAGATCTGTACAACTGGAAATTTGAAAGTATTGCCTTGCCTGTTCAGGATAGCGGCAAATTAGGACCAAACCGGCGCGGTGAAAGGCCCAAGGTAATGAAATGCCCAACAACCGGTGAATACATCATGTATATGCATGTTGACAATCTTGCGCATACCGACCAGTTTGTTGGTTATGCAACATCAAACAATATCATCGGCCCTTACACGTATAGGGGGCCATTGTTTTTTAACGGTGCAGTTATTCCGAAATGGGATATGGGAGCTTTTCAGGACAAGGATGGCTCGGGTTATGTGCTGTTGCATGGTGGCGATATTTACAAGCTGGATGATGATTATAAAAGCATCAACGAACAGGTATGCAAAGCTTTTGAACGAGGATTTGAGTCTCCTGCTATCTTCAGAAAGGACAGCATCTATTATTTTTTAGGTTCCAATCTCACAAGCTGGGAAAGAAACGATAATTACTATTTCACCGCTACCTCATTAAAAGGACCATGGACAAACAGGGGATTGTTTTGTCCTGAAGGCACACTTACATGGAACTCACAAACAACTTTTGTACTGCCGATTGAAGGCTCAAAAGACACAACCTATATGTACATGGGGGACCGGTGGTCCTTTCCCAAACAGACCTCAGCAGCCACCTACGTGTGGCAGCTTTTGACTGTAGAAGATACCTACCTTTCCATTCCCTTGTTCCGGGAGGCTTGGCGGATTGATACCAAAACAGGGATCGCTTCACCAGCATCAACCGGTAAAAAAATAATCAAGCATACCAATCAACGATTGATCACTTATTCAGGAAAATGGAATCATGCATCCTCAGATACGTTATCCCTTAGCAGTTCGGATGAAAAGGATGCTTCTTTTTCAGTGCAATTCAGGGGTACACAAGTTGGCTTGTATGGCTTATCTCGGCCAGACGGGGGCTATGCCCGAGTTTCAGTTCAAAACAGCAAAGGGAAAACTATAGTGAGTTCCATTATTGACATGTATTGTAAATACCCAGGGTTAGCACTCAAATTTCTAAGTCCTGTCTTAGCAAAGGATAACTATACCTTAAGTGTTACGGTAATGGGTGAACGCGGCAACTGGTCAGATAAAAGAAAAAACCTTTATGGCAGTACTGGCTATTATGTGTCGCTCAATAAAATTGTTGTTTGTTGCCATTAAGACGTAATATATGACACATGAAATCAAACCAATTAAAAACATTCTGCTCATTGATGATGATGAGGATGATTGTTTGTTTTTAAGTCTGGCTCTGGCAACTATCTCAAGTTCGATTTCTTTGAGTTGGTTACGAGAGGCGGATGATCTTTTGACGGCTATTATGTGTCACAGGCCCTCCTTGATCATTTTGGATTATCACATGCCTAAAAAAAGTGGGTTGGACTGTCTGAAACAAATCAAAAGTCATCCTAATTACAAAAATATACCTGTGGTTATATGGAGTTCATCATGCATTCAGCACCAGGAAATAGTTACTTGTATCCGGGATGGACAGCATTTTATGCAAAAGCCTTGTAGTTATAATGAATTAGTGAAAGAAATCCATGCAATTCTGCTGCAATTTGGTTGTGAGTGCCAGCAATTACTTTTCCCAGTGCAACAAAATAAGGAAGGGTATGAGCATATCCATACAAGTTTACTGGACTACTAAGCAGTTATAAGGTTTACTTAAATGTGATTAATAGTTTACAACAAAAAATTAATAAAATGGAAAAAACATGGCGTTGGTTTGGCCGAAAGGATAAGATCACTCTGGAGATGCTGAGGCAAATTGGTGTGGAAGGCATTGTTACTTCATTATACCACCTTCCCAATGGAACTGTATGGTCGCTGGAGGAAATCACAGAACTAAAGCAATACATTGAAAGCTTTGGCCTTAGATGGTCTGTGGTGGAGAGCCTGCCGGTTTCTGAAGGCATAAAATACGGTAGCCCTGACCGTGAGCAGCTTATTGAAAATTACAAATCCTCTTTAAAGCACCTGGGACAGGCAGGGGTGAAAACGGTCTGCTACAACTTCATGCCGGTGATTGATTGGATCCGTACCGAACTGAACTATCCACAACCGGATGGAACCTTTACGCTTTACTTCGACAAAATACGTTTTGCCTATTTTGACTGCTGTATTCTGAAGCGAAAAGGTGCAGAAAAGGATTATTCCGAAGCAGAAATGAAGCAGGTATATGAATTAGATACAACACTTCCCCAAAACGACAACGATGACCTGGTATATAC
>CBKWHA010000349.1:0-4366 GCA_966674115.1 uncultured Chitinophagaceae bacterium | reverse complement strand
CATTAAAGCCGTAAAGCCGGAAAATATTCTATTAGGCAATGGAAGTGATGAATGCATTGACCTGCTGATCCGTGCTTTTTGCGAGCCGCAACAAGATAATATCGTTATTTGCCCGCCCACTTATGGCATGTATGAAGTGTATGCTGCCATCAATAATGTGCCTTTGAAAAAAGTACCGTTGACACCTAATTATCAATTGGATCTGGAGGCACTTTCTGAGGCTGTAGATGAGCGTACCAAACTGATCTTCCTTTGCTCGCCAAACAATCCCACTGCCAACAGCCTGATCCGGGAAGATGTAGAAATGATCCTGAATAACTTTGATGGTTTGGTAGTGATTGATGAAGCTTATATCAACTTTAGCAGACAGCGTTCCTTTACCGCTGATTTACAAGACTATCCCAACCTCGTGATCATGCAAACATTTTCCAAGGCGTGGGGATTGGCTGCTTTACGATTGGGCATGACCATTGCATCGCCTGAGATCATTGATATTTTGAATAAGATCAAACCTCCTTACAATATCAACCAGGCTACACAGGAACTCGCCATGAAAGCATTGGAGAACCTGGAGGATGTAAATGCTATGATCAAAGAAATTGTAGCAGAGCGAGAAAAACTAGCAAAGGAGCTGGAAGAGCTTCCGTTGGTTGAAAAGGTTTATCCATCAGATGCCAACTTTTTGCTGGCAAAGGTTCCTGATGCCTTATCTGTATATAACTTTTTGAAAGCTCATGGCATTATTGTGCGCAACCGCAGTAATGTAATATTGTGTGAAGGCTGTTTGCGTATTACTATAGGTACGCCTGCAGAAAATAAAGAACTAGTGGAAAAGTTGAAGCAGTATTCAGATGGTGTTGCGTAGCTTGGACTAAAGCCAACTTCATTCATGGATTAACTATGCACAGAGCTATGCATATGGTTTGATTATTTTTAAATTAAAAGACGTTTACGTCTTTTTTTTATGATTAATAAAATTTTCAAAGCCTGTTCTTTAAGTCCAAATAATACAGTAAATTAACTGAAAGCTTAATACTTTAAGAACAACTTTTAACCCTTAATTCAAACATCATGAAAAAATCACTTCTTGTAGCATCGGCTCTTTTTTGTATGGGCACATTTTTACTTATTTCCTGTGGTAATAATGCTGATAATAAAACAACCGGAGATACAACAGTTGATGTAACAGAACTAGCACAAAGCGAGAATGAAGTACATGGAGAAAAAATTGAGCCCAGTGAAGTCCAATTAACCACACCCTTAAATGCAGAGTGGGTTTCTGCTGGTAAAAGCATTTATGAAATGAAATGCCAGTCATGTCATAGACTGAATGAAGAAAGATTGGTGGGACCTGGTTGGAAAGGAGTAACCCAACGCCGCGAACCTGTCTGGATTATGAACATGATCACCAATGTGGATATGATGCTGGAAAGCGACCCTGAAGCACAAAAGCTGCTGGAACAGTGCTTGGTGCGTATGCCCAACCAGAATGTAAGTAAAGAAGATGCCAGAAAGATCCTTGAATTCATGCGTAGCAACGATGGCGTAAAATAAGCTGTTATAAACTGGTAATAACCAAGCAATATATTTCTTGCACCTCGTCGCTTACAGTGACAAAAGGTGCTTTTTTTATAACCATACACCCCTTAACAAAATTAAGCCAATCATGAAAACCACTTTAGCTTTATCAGTTTGTTTTTCAGTTACATTACTATCATTAATTGTTAGTACGCAAAGCTGTAAGCCTAAAGGCGCCAGCGCTGCTGCATCGGGCGGCAAACCAACTGATACGGGCACCCAGACCGGCAGGTAATTTTTCCATAAAAGCCTTCTGAAATGGACAGACACAGAAAGTTGAGCAGTGCATCAAGAATTATTATTGCCATTGCAGCTTTAGGATTAATTGCAACTTACTATATGCCTCTATGGAATATTTCCATGGTAGCCCCTCAATACCCTGAAGGATTGAACATGTGGATATGGCTGGACAGGATCACGGGGGAGGTTGATGTCATCAATGGTTTGAATCATTATATTGGCATGAAACATATCAGTGAGGAAATGTTCCCTGAATTTGATTTCATGATCTATATCGTTGCCGCTTTTATATTGTTTGGCTTGATTGTAGCGATAACCGGCAGCCGCAAACTACTTTTAGCTTACCTGGTATTTTCAGTGATAGCAGGCATTGCAGCCCTGGTAGACTATTACATCTGGGGCTACAACTATGGACACAACCTTGATCCAAAAGCTCCCATACAAATACCTAACTTTTCATACCAGCCTCCTATTATCGGACATAAAAGACTTTTGAACTTTGATGCTTTTTCTTATCCGGCCGCAGGTGGTTGGGTGGTAGTTGCCGTCACGGTGATTTTCTTACTTGTATGGTTATATGAGTGGAGGAGACACAAACGTCTGAAGTACAATAAATATCACGATAGATCATGATTCGAATTGAACACCTGAGCAAACGATACAAAAAATTACAAGCACTGGATGATGTGAGCGTTGGGTTTAATAAAGGAGAAGTGATCGCTTTGACCGGACCCAACGGATCAGGTAAAACTACATTGATCAAATGTATCCTGAGCATGGTAAAACCAGATAGTGGAAAAATACTATTCAATAATCAGCCGATCAATGAGCAGGTAGATTATCGAGGGTCTATTGGCTATATGCCACAAATCAGCCAATACCCTCATAATATGAAACTGCGACAGGTGTTTGATATGCTGAAAGACATCCGCCATGAACAAACCAACATTGATTCAGATCTCTATAAAAATTTTGACATTCAAAGTATAGAACAAAAAGCAATGCAAAGCCTTTCTGGTGGAACAAGGCAAAAAGTAAGCGCAGCCCTTGCTTTTTTATTCCACCCTGAAGTCATGATCCTTGACGAACCAACCGCCGGCCTGGATCCGCTGGCAACTGAAATTTTAAAGGAGAAGATCGTTAAAGAAAAAGAGAAAAATAAACTGATTCTCATTGCCAGTCATGTTATGAACGACCTTGACGAATTGGCAACACATATTGTGTATCTTCAGGATGGAAAGCTCCAGTTCTTTGATACGATTGATTTTTTAAAAAATCAAACAGGTGAAGACCGTTTGGGCAAAGCCATTGCCTGGCTAATGAAACAGAACCTTCTACAGATCTTTTTTATTAAATGACCGTACAGCCAGCAGCAAAGGTGTGATCATCCACAGTAGCATAATGCCAGTAGTGTATAAAGCACCGGTGCCACTACCAAAGAAATCCTTGTACATAGCACCTGTATATCCCATCAGCGCACTGATATCCATTTTCAGCATGATGAAAATCCTTCCCAGGTCAACAGGATTTAAAGAAGAGAGCACCAAGGTAAGTTTCTCCAACGGGTAATCGCTGAAAGCAAATAACACCAGCAATACCAGTCCATCGTATATAAGAGCAAAATAAAACCACAGCATTAATGCCGCCCCTATACCACGGGCTTTATCACGTGATTTTACAGAAGCAAAAAAAGCAATGGAAGTAAAAATAAAGGTAAGCAGGCAGCCTGTTAGTACTAAGGCAACACCTGTGCTGTTGAAATGGAATAATATAACAGGTATGCCCACACCTATCAGGAAGGAAGTGGAAAGAGAAAGAGCTGTTCCTAAGTACTCACTTAACAGGATCTTTGTCCGGCTAACCGGTTGGGAAAGCATCAACTCTATAAACTCGTAAGAGTTGTAATAGTGAATAGTCGAAAAAACCATGCTGATCAACGGAACTACGATCAGTACAATATTCAGCAGGCTCAAAACAGCCTTGCCGCTGTTATCTTCCATTTGGAAAAGTGAGAATGACACCGCCATTAAGAATAGAGTGTAAGCAATGATCACTTTACTTCTTACAATATCGTACAACACATATTTAGATAGCTTTAGCATAATCAACCTCCCTGTTTTCATTGATTGAAATTGTAGCTGCGTCTTCTTTGAGATAACGTTTCATAATTTGGGCAATTGCTTTTTCCAGCCTGCATTCACCTGTTTGTTGTTTGATGTTTTCCGCTGTTTCGTACAGGTGCATTTTGCCGTCCTGCATGTACATTACATCAGTGGTCAATTCATCTAAATCGCTCAATACATGGCTGGTGATCAGGATCAGCTTGCCTTTTTTCTTTTCGTTGATGATTTTATCTTTCAGTATCTCGCTGGCTAGGGGATCCAGGCCAGCAGTAGGTTCGTCAAGGATCATGACTTCAGGATCAAATAAAAAAGCAAGTATGGCACTTACTTTTTGTCTTGTTCCACCTGAAAGACTACGCATACTTTTGTCCAGCATGGTGTTCATCCTGAAATTATAGAATAACTCTTCATCCAGTGTTCCATCT
>CBKWHA010000348.1:0-4394 GCA_966674115.1 uncultured Chitinophagaceae bacterium | reverse complement strand
GGGGTAGAACAGGCCTATGGTTTCTACCAGGTGCTTTTGGGCGTTCATGACGGTATGGATATCCTTATAGGCCATGGGGGCTTCGTCCAGGCCGCCGCCGATGAGGGTTACACCGTGGTGCCGCAGCATTTCGTTTAGGGAGCTGTGTGTAATGGAATTGAGTGCGGCTGTTCTACTCATCTTTCTTCCTGCGCCATGCGAAGCTGAAGAGAGGGAGGCTGGTTCCCCCTTGCCGCGTACAATAAAACCCGGTGCGGTCATGGAGCCAGGGATGATACCTAATACATCTTTTCCGGCCGGAGTAGCGCCTTTGCGGTGCACAATCACCTCGCGGCCTTCCCAAATCTCTTTCCAGGCAAAGTTGTGGTGGTTCTCTATTCTCATCAATGGCTGGGTGTTCAATTGGCGGGCAATTTTATCATGAATAATGTGGTGACAGGCCGAAGCATAATCACCAGCCAGGTTCATGGCCATCCAATATTCGGCGCCCTCCTGTTCGGACAGGTCCAGCCAGGCCAGGTTAGTAGCTTCTCCCGGCAGCTTTCTTTTTTCCTTAGCTATTTTGGTATAGTGATTGGCAATACTTGCTCCCAGTGCCCTTGAGCCTGAGTGTGAGAGCAGTCCTAAGTACCGCCCTGTTTTGAGTTCTTTGGTACCTGATTGGCCAGGATCTAGTGAAGACAGGTTGTCCGTGGTGATTTCGACGGTGCCGAATTCTACAAAATGGTTGCCTGAGCCAGATGATCCTAACTGTTTCCAGGCTCTTGCCTGCAGACCCTCCAATAGACCTAGCTGGTTCCATTCGTCCCTCTCCATTATCTCGTGATCGCTGGCATTTTCAAAGGTGGCACCAGCGCCAAAAAGGGTGGCTTCGTTGAGTTCGCGCTTGAAGTAAGATTCTTTCCTGGTCAGTTCTTCCGGGTCTATATCAAAAATGGAAAGGCACATACGGCAACCGATGTCAACACCCACGCCATAGGGAATCACTACGTTTTCTGTAGCCAGTACGCCCCCAATGGGCAATCCATAACCGGCATGGGCATCGGGCATCAGTGCGCCAGCTAAAGCTACGGGCAGTTTTGAGGCAGTGTGCATCTGTTGCAGGGCACCAGATTCAATAAATTCACCGCCGAAAACGTTGAAGTCCACACCTGTTTCATTGAGGGGTATTTCTTCGCCGCCAACTTTTGGCTTGGGTATCAAAGCCTCTGCAATTTTATCCAGCGGCCCTTCGTGGGCATATTGGTTAGGACTCTGCAATATAGCTCTTAATATTTCCAGTGCATCTTCCTGCGAGAGGTGTTTGAAGTTCTTTTCCATGATGTTCATAGCGATACTGATGACCGGTCCTTCGGGATAGCCGATGTTGCGTAGATCCTTTCCTCTGAGTTTTAACTTTGACATATATGGAGGGTTTCTTATAAATTCCAAACAATTATACCAATTTTCATACTCTCTGCATGCACTATCCATGCTTCATCTATGCTCCATCTATTCACTAAGTACAATTTAATGTGGCTTAGTAGGTGCAACAAGGGTAGCTTACAGGAACCGGGGTTTTGAGGCTTTCACCGATCAAACAGGCGGTTTGGCCGGGCAAACACAAGGTTACCAAATTCTGAAGTTTTGAAAAAAATATGACTTTAATCAGGTGGCGAAAATGAGATAATAAGGAGTTGAATATCAAAACTTTATTACCTGACAACGGGCTGGATTAAACGCGACCTCTGACCTAAGTGATTCAAAATCTGTAATTTTTATGTGTTTGTCACTCCCACAACACCTTATCTTTGCGAACGCGATCAAGAACCGTGCTTTTAGTGGGAAAGAAGTTTATGAATTGGGGTGAAAGGGAGATAAAGATCAAGGTTAAAAGGATAGCGCAGAATGAAAAGCACAAAGAAACCCAAGGACCGGAAGTTATTTATGGATTCACCCTATCAGAACGAAATGTAGAAAGGCACGAGGAAGCACTGGAAACTAGTGAGACTTCGTGCCTTTTGTGTCTAATGAATAAACGGGGATCGATATTTTTTGTCAATTACCTATTTAGAAACTGTACTGGCCAGTTACGGGAAAAAGAAAAACCTGTGACTGAGATGGCGAAGCCGTACCAAAAAGACTGCCATGAGTTATAAATGGTTTGCTGTGTATACCAAACCCCGGTGGGAGAAAAAAGTGGTAAAGCTGCTTGGTGAGAAGGGCATTGAGAACTACTGTCCGCTGAACAAGGTAAGGCGCCAATGGAGCGACCGGGTGAAGCTGGTGGAAGAGCCGCTCTTCAAATCGTATATTTTTGTGCGGGTGGATGATGGTGAGCGTACTGCGGTGCGCATGACCGAGGGTGTGATCAACTTTGTGTACTGGGATGGGAAACCTGCTATTGTTAAGGATAAAGAGATTGTGGCGATCAAGCAATTCCTGGACGAGTATGAAAATGTAGAACTGGTGAAGTTGGAGATCAAGACAGATGACCGGGTGAAGATCGTTGCCGGGCCTTTTATGGACCAAGAGGGGAAGGTGATCGAAGTAAGAAATAAGACGGCGCGGGTGGTGATCGATAGTTTGGGGTATATGCTGGTGGCGGATATAGACAAGGGTAAGCTGGTTTCGACGAAATAGTTATTTATGTTGCAAAATGCTGATCAATTGAGGTTGGATCCCCGGCAACGGGTAGCTTTAGAAGCTGCATTGCAGGACGTTCAGGGAGAGGTTTATCTCTTCGGCTCGAGAGTAAAGAGCGATGCCAAGGGCGGAGATGTAGATATCCTTGTAGTCAATGAAGATAAAAGCCAGCAGGCATTGGATCTAGTACTGGCAATCACCCGTAGATACCAGAAACTTTGTGACGAACGCATTGATGTAACGGTGTACCCTCAGCCCTCAAAGCAATCGCAGGAGCAAAAGGATTTCTTTAATCATATTCAGAAAGTCAGGATCAAATGAGCAGGGCCATAGAGGAAGCCAACCGCCAAAAGTTGTTACATGCATTAGAAGCGATTGAAGCCTCCTTACAAACGTTGCCTCCTTTTGATGAAACGAAAAAATATAGTTATTCCGAACTGGAAGCTTTTGATGCGCTGACAAGCCGGTTTATAAGAGCCTATGAAACTGCTATCGGCTTCTTTCGCTCTTATGATCTGTACAATGCGATAAAGCCTGCTGATAGTTTAAGGGATTTATTGCACAACATGGAAAAGGCGGGATACATCACGGATACTGACAGGTGGCTGGATATGCGGCTGATCCGTAATAAGATCACCCATGATTACCTGCCAGACCAAGTTGCTGGCTTTTTTACATTAATCAGGGGACCATTTGCGGAGGAGTTAAGGTTTCTTAAAGAAAAAATTTTATAAAAAATTATCGAATGCGGTTTTTTAGCATTTTGGCTGTTATTTGTTGTTTGGCTTTTGCATCTTGCAGGCCGCAGAGGGCTATTTATAATTACCTAGAGGATATGAGGGATACGACGGCGGCCAAGGAGTTTTATGTGGCAGAGCCGATGATTCAAAAGAATGACCTTCTTTCTATTCAAATTACCAGCGCCAGTTTGGATCCTGAGGCAGATCAATTATACAATAGACGCACGGTGCAAGGCGGAGGACAGCAGGGCAACCAAATGTATGGTTATCTTGTAGACCAGAGGGGAAATCTGGAATTACCGAGACTGGGACTGATTCATGCAGAAGGCCTTACCAAAAGTCAACTCGCGGATACCATCAAGGCCAAGTTAGCAGGACAACTGAATGATCCATCAGTGGTTATTCGTTTTACAAATTTTCGCATTATAGTTATCGGTGAAGTGGGTAGCCCTGGTGTTAAAACAATTCCTGTTGAAAACCTGACCATCTTAGAAGCTTTGGCAATGGCCGGAGATATTACTCAGAGTGGGAAGAAAAAAGAAGTAAAGATATTGCGGGAAAATAATGGTAAGCGGCAGTTGGGGATCGTGGATGTGACCAATTCGAAAATGTTTGAATCGCCATATTACCAATTACAGCAGAATGACGTAGTAATGGTGGAAAAGACACGCTATTCCGTGCAGAGAGCTGAACAGGGAAGAATCCAGGCACAACTTGGTTTTGCTTTAAGCATCATTACGGCAGCGGCACTATTGATCAATTTGTTTACCAGATAAATGCTTATATAAACCACTAAGAATATTATTCGTTGTGTTTATTAGTGTCCTAGGTGTCTTAGTGGTTCAAAAAACAATATTTCATTAACTTTTTATTTACCAAACTATCTACCTCCATGGAGGGACAATTACAATCGAAAACGACCGAGGCGGCGAACCTGAGTGTGAAAGATATCTTTTTTAAGTATATCCGTTTTCTTCCACTGGTTTTCCTTTCTGTGGCATTGGCCTTTATGGGTGCATACGTTTATTT
>CBKWHA010000347.1:0-4402 GCA_966674115.1 uncultured Chitinophagaceae bacterium | reverse complement strand
TGGCTTATTTACTTTAAAACCGGCCGAATGCCTGGGTGCCTGCGGTTATGCCCCGATGATGCAAATGGGTAAATATTATAAAGAGCATCTGACAAAAGAAAGGGTAGACAAGATCATTGAAGAGTGCAGGCAGAATGCAGCGGTCAATAATTAGAGCGGATTTAAACCACCAATTAAAAATACACTATGAGATCTTTACTGATAGCTACCTTTTTAATTATTTCATTCGGGTCATTTGCACAATCATCAAAGGAAGAAGAAGTTTGGAGCAGGGTAGAGGCCTTACATAAAGCCGTTTTTGAATCGAAAGACAGTATGTCCATGAAAGACCTGGTAAGTGAAAATCTTACTTATGGTCATTCCGGCGGTAACCTGGAAAACAAGCAGGTAATGGTGCATAATGCATCAGTGAGTCCAACCGTGTATAAAAACAGTGAATTTGAAAGGTTAAGCATTGATGTAAATAAAAAGACTGCGATTGTTCGCCACAATTTCCGCGCTATCAGCGTAGATGAAAAAGGAAACGAAAGTCCGTTGAACTTAGGGCTTTTGCAGGTTTGGAAAAAAGAGGGTGGAAAATGGCGCTTATGGGCAAGGCAGGCTGTGAAAATTGCACCTAAGAAATAAATCATCAAAATAAAAAGCTTATAGCTTAAGCTAAAAGCTACAACATAATGGGTCGAAAACTATTAATAGATAAAGCACATATAGAAGGTATCCGCTATTACGATACTTACCGTAAAAATGGCGGTTATGCTGCTGTGGAGAAGGCATTTAAAATGTCTCCGGCAGATATTGTGGAAGAAGTGAAGAAAAGCGGTTTACGTGGTCGTGGGGGCGCTGGTTTCCCTACGGGTTTGAAATGGAGCTTTTTAGCAAAGCCTGAAGGTGTACCCCGTTACCTGGTTTGCAATGCCGATGAATCGGAGCCGGGTACTTTTAAGGACCGTTACCTAATGGAATTCATCCCACATCTTCTTATAGAAGGGCTGATCATTTCTTCTTACGCCTTAGGTTCCAACAGGACATTTATTTATATCCGTGGTGAGTATGCCTGGATCGTTGATATATTGGAGCAAGCAATTGCGGAGGCCAATCATGCAGGCTGGCTGGGAAAAAATATCCTGGGCAGTGGCTTTGATTGCCAAATCTATGTGCAAAGAGGTGCCGGAGCCTACATTTGCGGGGAGGAAACAGCATTAATCGAAAGCCTGGAAGGTAAGCGAGGAAATCCACGCATCAAGCCTCCATTCCCTGCTGTAAAAGGTTTATGGGACAGCCCAACTGTGGTTAACAACGTCGAAACTTTGGCAGCAATCGTTCCCATCATGAATATCGGCGCCGATGAATATTCAAAAATTGGCATAGGCAAATCAACCGGTACCAAGTTGATCTCTGCATGTGGTAACCTGAACAAGCCCGGTGTTTATGAAATTGATATGACCATTTCTGTAGAAGAATTTATTTACAGTGATGAGTATTGTGGCGGTATTGCTAACGGTAAGCGTTTGAAAGCCTGTATCCCCGGTGGATCTTCTGTGCCTATTGTTCCGGCTAACCTGTTGCTGAAAACAGCAAAGGGCGAAACCAGGATGATGACCTATGAAAGTTTAGCAGACGGCGGATTTGCCACGGGTACAATGATGGGTTCTGGTGGATTTATTGTGCTAGATGAAGACCAGTGTGTGGTGCGTCATACTTTTTCACTTGCCCGTTTTTACCGTCATGAAAGCTGCGGACAGTGTTCACCCTGTCGTGAAGGCACCGGCTGGATGGAAAAAATCCTGTACAATTTAGAACATGGAAAGGGTAAGATGAGTGATATTGACCTGTTATGGGATATTCAGAGGAAAATAGAAGGAAATACCATTTGTCCTTTAGGAGATGCAGCGGCATGGCCAGTAGCAGCGGCTATTCGTCATTTCCGCGATGAGTTTGAATGGCATGTTACCCATCCGGATGAAGCACAAAGACGGAATTTTGGCCTGGCTCATTATGCCGATCCAATTTCATCTGCTTCAACCGGTGCACTTGCAGGTGTATAGTCTCAGGAAGATAGAATTAAGAAATAAAAGCAACTCAAAATCCTCCGCTTAGCGCGGATCAGGGATATGGAACAAAAACTATTTAAAGTAACTATAGACAACATCACTATTGAGGTAGAGCCTGGTACTACCATATTGATGGCTGCCCGCAAGATAGGTGGTGATGTTGTACCGCCTGCTATGTGCTTTTACAGCAAGTTGCAGGGAAGTGGCGGTAAATGTCGTACCTGCCTTGTAAGAGTAGCTGCAGGCTCTACTGCCGATCCAAGGCCAATGCCCAAACTGGTAGCCTCCTGTCGTACGGCGGTTATGGATGGTATGGTGGTTGAGAACATTACCAACCCTGCAGTACTGGAAGCCAGGAAAGGTGTGGTGGAATTCCTGTTGATCAATCACCCATTGGATTGCCCTGTTTGCGACCAGGCAGGTGAGTGTGACCTGCAGGATCTGAGTTATGAGCATGGTTCGGAAGCGACTCGCTATGAATTTAAGCGCAGGACTTTCCAACGTATTGATATCGGACCTTATATCCAGTTGCACATGACCCGATGCATTTTATGCTACCGTTGCGTATTTACAGCAGACCAGGTAGCTGGCAACCGGGGACATGGGGTTATGGACAGAGGCGACCATGCACAGATTGCAACATATATTCAGAAGGCTTTGGACAATGAGTTCATAGGCAATGTGATCGATGTGTGCCCGGTAGGCGCTCTGACTGACCGTACTTTCCGTTTCAAGAACAGGGTATGGTTTACAAAACCTGTTGATGCCCATCGAGACTGTCCGACCTGTAAGGGTAAGGTTAGATTGTGGATGAGAGGGGATGACGTTTTAAGGGTAACAGCCCGTAAGGACCAGTGGGGTGAAGTAGAAGACTGGATCTGTAACGAATGCCGCTTCGAAAAGAAGAAAGTAAACGACTGGGTGATTGAAGGACCTACAAAAGTGGACAGACATTCCGTAATCAGTGCAGGCCATTATGTGAATGTAGTAAAGCCAAAAGAAACTTTTACCGAGGTTATGGATGGGCGTAAGCCTAAACTATTGATGGATATACATGCCGTTAGTGACGTGAATACGGTAGACCTGAACGAAATACAGGGGCCGGCAACGAGCCAGACATTTTCCGGCAATCCCAAAGCTGTAGGGCATAATCCAACGGATGTAAAAGCAGGCAAGGGCGCGAACCCGAAAGGAACGGATTCGACCAACCCTGTAACACCATAAACGTCGGAACTATTGGAATATCAACGAATAAAAGCGTTCATTACTAGACATTATTAAAAATAAATCCTCTTTGAGGATGGGGGTTAATTATGTACCTGTTGCAATTTGACTGGTTTCTTATCCTGGAAAAATTCATATTGATAGCTGCTATTGTAACCATAGCCCTGGTAGTGGCTATGTACAGCACTTATGCTGAACGGAAGATCGCAGCTTTTTTGCAGGATCGCCGGGGTCCTAACAGAGCAGGGCCTTTTGGTTTGCTGCAACCAATGGCAGACGGTTTGAAGCTGTTTATGAAGGAGGAGATTATTCCATTGGCTTCCTCCAAATTCCTCTTTATCCTGGGTCCCATGCTGGCAATGATCACAGCTACCATGACCAGTGCCGTTATTCCCTGGGGAAGCACCATTGACATTGCCGGCCGTCAAGTGCCTTTGCAAATTGCCGACATCAACATAGGTATTCTATATGTTTTTGGTGTGGTGAGCCTTGGCGTATACGGCATTATGATCGGAGGCTGGGCTTCCAACAATAAGTTTTCCCTGATAGCTGCCATACGTGGTGCTTCTCAGATGATCTCTTATGAACTGGCAATGGGACTTGCTCTTATTGCAGTTTTGATGATCTCTGGTTCCTTACGTTTGAGCGTCATTGTTCAGGAACAAATGCAAAATGGCTGGAACATCATATACCAACCCCTGGGGTTTTTGATTTTCTTTATTTGTGCCTTGGCAGAATGTAACCGGACGCCTTTTGACTTGCCGGAAGCAGAGAATGAACTGAACTTTGGTTATCACCAGGAGTACTCTTCCATGAAACTTGGCTTTTACCTGTTTGCTGAATATATCAACATGTTCATCAGCAGTGTTGTAATGGCTACACTTTTCTTTGGAGGATATGATATTCCTTTTGTGAATGAAGCTGCGTGGGGAAATGAATGGTGGGTAGGCCTGGTTGGCTTTGGCGTTTTGATGTTGAAGGCTTTCTTTTTCATATTCCTATTTATGTGGATACGCTGGACTATTCCGCGCTTCCGCTATGATCAATTAATGAACCTGGGATGGAAAAAGTTGTTGCCTTTGGCCCTGGCAAACATGCTGCTTACTGCAGTAGTTGTACTGCTGTTG
>CBKWHA010000346.1:0-4415 GCA_966674115.1 uncultured Chitinophagaceae bacterium | reverse complement strand
CATCATGATGATGCGTATATAAAAAACCAACTTCTTTCTTGTCCTGAACAAGCAGTAGTTGAATTATTGATATTTAATTAGACATTATTTTGACATTTGAACAATTAGGTCTTATAGAGCCTATTTTAAAGGCAGTTAAGACGCAAGGCTATACACAGCCAACTCCTATACAACAACAATCAATACCCATTGTATTAGAAAAAAAAGACCTGCTTGGATGTGCCCAGACAGGTAGTGGTAAAACGGCTGCATTTGCTATACCTACCCTGCAACTATTACACGCAGATAATAGAAAGCCTAATGGTTATAAACATATACGGGCACTGATTTTAACGCCTACCCGGGAACTGGCTTTACAGATCGATGAGAGTTTTCACGATTATGGCAGGCACACCGGGTTGAAGCATGATGTGATCTTTGGTGGCGTTTCGCAAAATACGCAAACTCTTGCTTTGCGTAATGGCACTGATATATTGATCGCTACACCCGGACGTTTGCTGGACCTGATGAACCAGGGGTATATTCATTTGGCACACTTGGAAGTATTTGTGCTGGATGAAGCTGATCGTATGCTTGATATGGGCTTTATCCGGGATATCAGAAAGATCATCAAAGAATTGCCGGACGAAAGACAAACGCTTTTCTTTTCTGCTACTATGCCACCTGAAATTGCTAACCTTGCAGCCTCACTGTTGACCAACCCGGTAAAACTCGAGGTGACGCCTGTTTCTACACCTGTAGAAACAATTGAGCAATCTGTATTCATGGTGGAGAAAAAAGATAAGCAATCCTTGCTGGTGCATTTATTACAGGAAAAGGCTATAAGCCGGACGCTTGTTTTTACCCGTACCAAATACGGTGCTGACCGCATTGCCAAAGCACTTACCAAAACAGGCATAAAAGCAGACGCAATCCATGGCGACAAGAACCAGCAGGCAAGGCAAAGAGCATTGCTTAACTTCAAAAGCGGACATTTAAAAGTATTGGTGGCTACTGATATTGCAGCCCGTGGAATTGATATCGACAACCTGACGCACGTGATCAACTTCGATTTACCTAATATTCCAGAAACTTATGTACACCGTATTGGCCGTACAGGCAGGGCAGGGGCAAGCGGTATTACATTTTCTTTTTGCGATAGAGAAGAAAGGGCATATCTGAAGGATATTAACAAGTTGATACCTAAGCCTATACCAGTCACCGAAGAGCACCCTTTTAAAATGAAAGTTGTAGTAAATCAGGAACAAGGCGCTAAGTCGAAAAGGAGTGGACCTTCCAAACATTACAACAAGAGTTTTAAAAGGAGGCGCAATAAACCGGTTACTGATGTTAAGGCATCTTAGTCTTTAGCACGTACAGATCGTTTCTTTTAATTTTAAAACCAGTATTATGAATATTGAAGAAATTGAACATTTCATTGGTAAAGCTGCTTCAGAGGAAGCTCAGTTGATGACCATAACTTTTAAAAAGAGAGATTCCATCCAGGGTTTTATTGTTAAAGGGTCAGATTATAATGACCTCAAGTCGAAGAATTTTTGGCGCATAGTAAAACAAAAAGATATTGATGCATGGCAAAGGTCAAAGAATGTTGAACTGGCAAAAATATTCAGTGGGTCTGAGTTTTCCCGCTTAAAATTCAATTAATCGTTTTAAAAGGTTTCTTTAAAGCCAACCATCCGAATGACGTGGCTATAGGGAAACCTTTTTCCTTTTTTTCCTTTTTTCTTTCCTCCATTGCCATGGTGGTTGTGCGTTAGGTTGTTTCCACAGGCCAATGCGGTTTTCTTTTGCTTGTTCTTCGGCGATGGCCAGATCTCTTTCTTTCGAAAACTGTTTATAGTGCCATGCTAATCCTGCTTCAACCATTGCTTTATTTACATACCTTTTATCCGGCAGGTAAACATCCCCAACGATGCGTTTATATTGGTCAGTATCCCGTATATGCACAGTAAGGTTTTGCCCCTGCAATAAATCGCCAAGGTATTGCTTGCTGATCTGGTAAAAATCCTGGCCACGCTCTGGTGCATCAATTCCATAAAGCCTTATGCGGATAGACTTTTTATCCGGGGTCAGTAAGGTAAATGTGTCACCATCAGGAATGTTTACTGCTTTACCGGATAGACCTTCATCCGCTTTTTGCTGCTGACAACTGTTTATTAAAAAGAGTAAAAGAATAAGATATAATCGTTTCATATACTTCATTGATTGGTTAAAATTAAGATAGACAAATTCGTCATTCAAAAAGGTTACATTTGTTTATACAAAAACTAAATACTATGGGATTGCTTACACCAAAGGGAAAAAAGACCGATAAAAAAGGAGGGGCTGCCAAAAACGCCAGTCAACAATCTAAATTCATTCAAAATGGCTCAAAAACATCGGGAGGCTTTACAAAAAAGATAAAAACTGGAGGAACACAGAGAGGTAGTTAAAGTGGTTATTTCCTCCTTTGCAGCTTCAGTTTTCAAATAATATTATAGAATGGTTTACTAGCCTGGGTGTGATTGCCCAGGCTATTTCGTTTTGAATAAGCAATGCTGGTCTATTCAAATTAAATTTGTCGCTTTAAGTAGGACGGATGTTTAAAAATGAAACAGTAAATACGCTTGTGAAGCCAGGTAGATTAACCCCTGGAAAAATTGCTGTACTTTGTAAGGACGCTTTCATCGAGTTGAGCAAAAATGATCCATTACGCATGGCGGGTGCTACCGCTTTTTTCACAACGTTTGCGCTGCCGCCTATTTTGATTATCCTGATACAAGTATTGGGATTAGTATTTGACCCTCAAAGAATTAGCCAGGAGCTGTTTCTTCATTTATCCAACATCATCGGACCAGGGAGCACACAGCAGGTAATTAACACCTTGACTGCCTTCCGCCGTATGGCTCAAAACTGGTTGATAACCATAGGAGGATTTATCTTTCTTCTTTTCATAGCGACAACACTTTTCAAGGTTATCAAAAGTTCGTTGAACCAGGTATGGAAAATCCGAGTTATAGAGAGTAAACCATTTATAGCAGTTTTAGGCAGCAGGCTAATTTCGATAATGGTGATTGTGTTAGCAGGTGTCCTATTTGTAATAGGCCTTATACTTGAGGGTGGCCAGGCCTTTTTATGGCAGTATATGAAAGAGTTGCTGCCAAATACGGCCAGATTTTTTAACAGCGTGCTGAATTACCTGGTTTCAGTGGTCATAGTCACCATTTGGTTTGCATTTGTTTTTCGTTACCTGCCTGATGCCCGTCCTCAATGGCGTGTTGCTTTGACAGGAGCTTTTGTGACCAGCCTGTTATTCAATATCGGAAGATTAATTCTGCATTGGTTACTCTCATACAGTAATATTGATAATTTGTATGGCGCTTCAGGCTCTATTGTGTTGCTTTTATTGTTTGTGTTCTATTCTTCACTGATTTTATATTACGGAGCGGCCTTTACAAAAGTTTGGGGTGTCTGTAATGGGTGTCCTATCGAACCCTTACCTCATGCTATGCATTATCAGATCGTAGAAGCAGAGGGACCAGAATAAGTGGCAGGGCAGTAAGTTGACGCTTCCTGTGGCAAATGCAAATATTTTTCAACAGCATTGGTTATGGATTCTATCAGGTCAAGAGCTACCGGATTGTAACCGGAGATTGATGTAAAACCTTCTACATTATTGTAGCTTACCCTGCCGCCAGGCAGTATGTGATGTAAAGTGATATCAGGAATATGATAGGTGACGGAAAAAAAGTTCAGACCGGCAGATATTTTTACAAGTGCAGGATATTCCTTTTCCCCGTAACAAAAGTCCACTGTAAAGATTCTTCCCATAGTATTTATATTTAAAGGAGATAATCGCAGCCGTTTTAAAGACTACTGCAGCTTTAAGAAATGCCAGGGACCGCAGCATTAAAGGAACTGATTCAAAGTTAATAATTCTAAATAACAATTAATAACGGATATTGTAAACTCAAAAATCAGCTATGACCAGGATTCTGATCATCTATACGGGAGGAACAATTGGTATGATCAATGACCCGGTTACTGGTGTTTTAAAACCTTTCGACTTTAGCCAGATCGTAGAGAACGTGCCGGAATTGAAGCGGCTCGATTACCAGATAACGGTTCATTCTTTTGATCCGATCATAGATTCCTCTGATATGCACCCTGGCATTTGGAGTGCCCTTGCCAGTAAAATAGAAAATAATTACCACCAGTTTGACGGCTTTGTGATCCTGCATGGCTCTGATACAATGGCTTTTACGGCCTCCGCACTGAGTTTTATGCTGGAAGGCTTGAACAAACCTGTAGTGCTGACTGGTTCTCAACTGCCAATCGGAGAAATCCGTACAGATGCTAAAGAGAATTTGATCACTGCTCTAGAAATCGCATCAGCAAGAGAAAATGGTCATGCAAAAGTTCCTGAGGTAAGTATA
>CBKWHA010000345.1:0-4422 GCA_966674115.1 uncultured Chitinophagaceae bacterium | reverse complement strand
GGTCAATTTTTGGTGCTGATGGCCGATGAAAGCCAGACGAGTGTTGGGGGGTGCAGTACAGACAGTTCTGTGCGGTTTATAAAACAATTAGGACAACAGTTTAACGTTGATTTTTTCGACCGGAACAGCCTGGCTTTTGTTGTAAAAGAAAAGGTTCAGCTATTGCCCTTGAACCAGTTGCAGTATGCTTTCCAGAATAATTTTATCAACCTGGATACCCTTTACTTTAATAATATAGTCCTTACTAAGGCTGATATGGAGACCAACTGGATCATTCCTGTTAAGAATTCGTGGATAGCCAGGAAGTTGAAGATTGAGGCTTAGGAAACCAGCACAACTTAACCTTTATAAAATCCTTCTTAAAATCTGCCATCCTGTCACAGTCCTGAACTGAATTGGCTATCTTTGCAGCCAATTTTTTAGATGTTATGTTGGAATTAACCACCAAAGTTCATGATGAGGCACGGCAGGGCGAGGCTTTTGCGCCTTTTGCCAATGACCCTAAAGAATACCTGCGTCGATTTTATATTGAAAGCTATGGCTGTCAGATGAATTTTAGCGATAGTGAAATTGTTGCTTCTATTTTGAACGATGAAGGATTTGGCGCTACCCGGAATTTTGAAGAAGCAGATCTGATTTTATTAAATACTTGTTCCATCCGTGAAAAGGCTGAGCAGACCGTACGTAAACGTCTTACCGAATTTAAAAAGCTGAAACAAAGCCGTCCTTCACTATTGGTCGGCGTACTGGGATGTATGGCCGAACGTCTGAAATCTAAATTTTTAGAAGAGGAAAAATTAGTAGACATAGTAGTTGGCCCCGATGCCTACCGGACCTTGCCCAAGCTTATATCGGAAGCAGATGGTGGCCAGAAGGCGGTGAATGTTTTGTTGAGCAGGGAAGAAACTTATGCTGATATATCCCCGGTTCGCTTGAACAGCAATGGCATAACAGCCTTTGTGAGCATCATGCGTGGCTGTAACAACATGTGCTCTTTCTGTGTTGTTCCATTTACAAGAGGAAGGGAAAGAAGCCGCGATCACCAAAGCATTATAAAAGAGTGCCAAGAGCTTTTTGAAGCAGGCTACAGAGAAGTAACCCTGTTGGGTCAGAACGTTGATAGCTATTATTATACGCCGGAGGGAAGCCAGCCAATAACTTTTGCTCAGTTACTGGAAATGGTGGCACTGATTTCCCCCAATTTACGCGTCCGCTTCTCCACTTCGCATCCCAAAGACATTACCGATGATGTTTTACACACCATGGCAAAATACGATAACATCTGTAAATACATCCACCTGCCCTTGCAAAGTGGCTCTACCAGGGTATTACAGTTAATGAACCGTAGTTACAGCCGTGAATGGTATATGGCTAAGGTGGAAAGGATCCGGGAGATCATGCCGGATTGTGGCATATCATCAGACATCATTGCTGGCTTTTGCACAGAAACGGAAGAAGACCACCAGGATACATTGCGTTTAATGGAATTTGCACAATACGACATGAGTTATATGTTCTTTTACAGTGAACGTCCGGGCACGTTAGCTCAGCGCCGCTATGTAGACGACATTCCGGAAGATGTAAAAAAGCGCAGGTTGCAGGAAATTGTAGAATTACAGAACGGTTTATCACTGAAAAGTAACCAGAAAGATCTGGGTAAAACTTTTAAAGTGTTGATCGAAGGCACTTCTAAACGAAGTGAATTGCATTGGATGGGCCGAAACAGCCAGAACAAGGTAATCGTTTTTGCCAAAGAAGCTTATGACCTGAAGCCTGGTGATTATATTCATGTAAAAGTGAACGACTGCACCCAGGCCACTTTATTAGGTGAAATTGTAGCCAATTGATAGTTTTTTCAGTTACAGATGAATGCAAGAACTAAAAAAGAACTTTAAGAATGACAGATATCCAAAGTATTAAAAACAGGTTTGGCATTATTGGTAATTCACCCGCTCTCAATTATGCCTTACAGGTAGCCGTTCAGGTGGCAAATACCGACCTGACCGTGCTTATTGTAGGTGAAAGTGGAGTGGGTAAAGAGGCTTTTTCCCATATCATTCATTCACTTTCAGCGCGAAAACATAACCCGTTTATTGCTGTTAACTGTGGCGCAATTCCTGAAGGCACTATCGATTCGGAACTGTTCGGTCACGAAAAAGGTTCTTTTACCGGGGCCGTTGACAGCCGTAAGGGCTATTTTGAGACCGTGAACGGAGGAACGATTTTCCTGGATGAAATTGGTGAAATGCCTTTGGGCACCCAAGCCCGCCTGCTCCGCGTACTGGAGACCGGCGAATTCATTCGGGTAGGTTCTTCTAAAGTTCAGAAAACAGATGTCAGGGTTATTGCTGCCACCAATAAAGATCTATTTCAACTCGTAGAACACAATAAGTTCCGTGAGGACCTGTATTATCGCTTGAATACAGTTCCCATCCGTGTTCCGGCACTGCGGGACAGAAAGGAAGATATCGTAACACTTTTCAGGAAATTTGCCGTTGACTTTGCGGAGCGCTACCGTACCGCACCCATTCAGTTGGATGACGAAGCAAGGAATAAATTGATCAATTATCCATGGCCGGGAAATGTCAGGGAATTAAAAAATATGGCCGAGCAGATCTCTGTACTGGCCGCTGACCGGCAAGTAAACGGAAGGGAGCTGGATAAATTTTTACCAACCCAAAATAACCCCAACCGACTGCCCATCCTGGCACACCAAAACGGTGGACAAAAACATGAGTTTGCCAACGAAAGGGAAATTCTGTACAAACTCTTTTTTGATATGAAAAAGGACGTGACAGAACTAAAACGACTCTTTTTTGAGGTGATGCAAAATCCAGCTCTCGCTCACCAGAACCCTTCCATAGTAAACGATATAAAAGAACTGCATCAGCCCCAGGAAATGGTGCACCCAGTTTTGATGCACCAGCCGGTAACGCAACAGCCTCAACCTGTAATCATGCACAAAGAAGACATTCATGAACATGAAGAGGTGGAAGAGAGCCTGAACATTATGGATAAAGAAAAGGAGTTGATCATAAAGGCTTTGAAAAAGCATAAGGGTAAACGGAAAGATGCAGCTTCGGATTTAGGCATTAGTGAACGTACTTTGTATAGAAAACTGAAGGAGTACGATATTGACGAATAAGCCCATAAAAAAAATATAAACAGTTGATGAAGAAACGTTTCACCATATTTACCGTTGTATTTGCTTTAAGCTTTATTGTATTAAATGCTGTTCTTTCACCGGGTTGTGGAGTGTACAGTTTTGCAGATGTTTCCATTCCGGACAGCATTAAAACAGTAAGGGTTAATTTTATTGAAAACAGAGCCAAATATGTCTATCCTCAATTAAGTCCCCAGCTTACCGATAGGTTAAGACAAAAGATCTTAAACCAAACCAGGTTAACACAAACCAATAATGACAACGCACATTTGGATATCAATGCAAAAATTACAGATTATAGTGTAAGTACTTCTGGTATTTCTGAGCGCCAAACACAAATGAACCGGCTTACAGTTGGTGTAGAGATAGAAGTTAAAAATAACTTAAGCAACACTGAGGAAAAATATAATGTGAGCCGGAGCTTTGAATTTAATGCCAATCTTTCGCTGGAAGCTGCTCAAAGTCAACTACTTGATGAAATGATCAGAAACCTTACAGATGACATGTTCAATCGTATGTTCTCGAATTGGTAAATATATAATTTCATGATATGAAGGTTTTTAAGTTTGGAGGTGCCTCTGTAGATTCGGTTGAGCGTATTCGTAATGTGAAAAGGATTCTGCAATCTTTTGCACATGATAAACTACTAGTGGTAATCTCAGCTATGGGCAAAACAACAAATGCTTTGGAAGAGGTAGTCAATGCATTTTATAATAATAACCAACAAGTTGCTCTTCAATTATTCAACAAAATCAAAAACAGCCATCTTCAGGTAGCCCAAGAGTTATCTGATCAACCCGTAGATCAGTTGACAGACCTGTTTACAGAAGTTGAATGGTTACTTCATGACAAGCCTGTAAGAGAATATGATTATTACTATGACCAGGTTGTATGTATTGGCGAGTTACTCTCTACATGCATTATTAGTAATTATCTAAATTCTTCGGGTATTCATAATAAATGGGTAGACGTCCGTGATATTATCAGAACTGATGATAATTTTCGTGACGCCAAGATTGATTGGGAGTATACGAATACCAGGGTTCAAAATGCAATAGCTCCTCTATTTCATGATTATAATATAGTTGTCACACAAGGATTTATCGGGTCTACCGGTGAAAACGAGAGCACCACTCTTGGCCGTGAAGGAAGTGATTACACTGCAGCAGTTTTTGCAAACCTGCTGCCTTCAAAAAGTCAAACTATCTGGAAAGACGTGCAAGGGGTTTTGAATGCAGATCCTAAACAATATTCCAGGG
>CBKWHA010000344.1:0-4510 GCA_966674115.1 uncultured Chitinophagaceae bacterium | reverse complement strand
ATACACCTGTTGTTACAAAGGGCTCATTCTTTGTATTAGCAAAAATGACTAACGTAGGCGGACACGAACATTAAAAACCTTACCATGGAAAAAATGCAAATAGGCCTCGATGTTTTAAAAGACTAAGAAAATAGGTTAATATTTCTTCCAGGCACGCAGGTATTTAGAAATATCTCGCAGGTCTTTTTTACTGATCTCATTCTTTTTGAATCCCGGCATCACGCCTAGCCCATGCCGCATTTGAAAACGCTTTACAAACTGGGGAGCCGGATTAGAGTTGATTGCAGGACCTAATCCTCCTTCCCCACCCGGATGGCACTTCTGGCAATGCATCATGAACAGCCTTTCACCATTAGCAATGCGCGCATTTGCAGGTATAAACGTTTTTTGTGTCAGTGGTTCGGCTTTTCTTATAACACATGAACCTATCAAAAAGCACCCTAAGAACATACTGCCAATTACCCATAACTTTTTCATTCCTTATTGTTTTGTGATCTTCCAGATCATTCCTGTTTTCATTTGGGATTGTGGTCCTTGCTGTGTCATTTTTAAAATACCAAAATCAACAATATAAAGAGCTTTGCCTGTGGGATCAAATTTTACGGATACCGGTCGTTCTAATCCGCCCTTTTTCAACCAGGTGGCAGGCCCGTTCCTTTTGCCTTTATTGACAGCAAAATCCTTGACCACTCCTGTTTCTACATTAACACGTACAACTTTAAAGCCGACCGGAAACTCTACTTTACCCACATTGGGTGCCATATCTCCAAACTGCGCTACAAAAGCTTCACCTTGATAACCGAAGTCACTGCTCTTGGAAAAATCAATGCCATTGGATGAAGAATGAACTCCAAATATGGCTACGGGCTTTGGGGGCGTATTGGGATATTGTTTCAGTAAAGGCTTTACAGCATCTTTTCCTGGAGCCTTAAACTCTTCATCACCCGAAATAGGTTTTCCTTCTGAAAAGTCAGGCCAACCATACCAGGTATTGTCTTTCAATTCCCAGAGCACATCACCAGTGCCCCATACTGGCCTGCTTCCACGATCATCAAAGCCGTTCTCTGTAACAAAGATCCTTCCATCGGGCGATACAGCCAGTCCAAAAGGATTTCTCAACCCCCAACCTACAACCTCTGGATTACCCCCAGACAATGGTATCCTCATGATAGCACCTGTGCAGGGAACAACACCTTTGATGATCTGCCCATCGGTAGTTGCTGTTCCAAATGGAACATAAGCACCCGTTGTTGCCTGGTCGTTTGGATCGTCTGTTAACGGGTTGGCCGTTGTGTAATTCTGACCATTTAAAATAATGTCCTTGCATGGAATTTCATGAAAGTCTTGTTTCCTCTTCAGCCACCCGAAGTCCGCATTGTCTGTGCCTACAACAGCAGAATTGGTAGCTGTACCTTGCCCGAAATAGATATAGCCATCTTTAACAACAGGACCATTGGTATGATGGTCTCCTACACTGGGAAGATTTTCAATTAAAGAGGTGATCTTTCCATCCTTGGTGATCCTCAAGATTCTGCCACCCTCCATTTCGCCCCCTTCTGCTACATAAAAGGCTCCATCATGCCATGTGATACCCGTCCAGGGGCCATTACGAGGCCGAGGCCCAGTGGCAATAATGGTTGTTTTGCCGCTTTCATCTACGCTCAACAATTTGGGGTCACTCCACACTTCGTCGTATGAATACCCGGCTTCTATTACATACAAATCACCCTTATCGTCAAAGGCAACGGCTGTTGGAAAAGTAAGCCCTGAAACAACCTGTTCTATCTTATATCCGTTAGGCACAGCAATATCAGCAGGTTGGATCGTTCTAGCAGGAATATCTTGTATTTGACCGCCTCCTTTGGAAGCACGCATTCTGTAACAGCTTTGTGCAGAGATCAGTAAGAACAATAAGAGCAGAACAGGCAACAATGATCTGTTCATAAAGAAGAACTTTATAACTAGTGTTATAAAATCCTATGCCAACATAGTCCTATTTTACAATATGTGCCCCTTACGTGTTTTACACGCCAAGAACGCACCAATAATTAGTAATCCGCTTACGGTCCAAACCAATCCCCGGTTCATAGTAGCCCAGAGTGTAAAACTTTTATTAGTGGCAATATCTCCAAACTCTCCATAGGCTCCATAATCTTCTGGAACAGGCTCCCATACATTATCCTCTCGACCCGGATCTGCAGGTTCTTTTGTCTGCTGCCCTTTATAACCCTGGCGTGATAGCACCCAATCAGCATACCAGGGCGCTATTTTATTGCCTATGATCGCTTTGAATGTAGGAAAACCCACAAAGATCTCTCTGCGGTTATGAGCGGCTGCAAATACAATTGCACGGGCTGCTACCTCCGGCTGATATACCTTACCCATCGGGCGGGGCTTATGGGGCAGCTTATTTAGCACCCAGGTAAACTGCGTCGTGTTCATGGCGGGCAAATGCACCATAGAAGTTTTGATCTTGCTGTTATCGTGCTTGAGCTCGGTACGCAGTGAATCGTAAAAACCCTCAATGGCATGCTTGGCACCACAATATGCCGATTGCAGCGGAATACCGCGATATGCCAGAGCAGACCCAACAAAAACTATCGCTCCACTGTCTCTGGGCAACATGCGTTTCAAAGCAGCTTTGGTTCCATACACTTGTCCCAGGTAAGTCACTTCGGTTACTCTCCTGTATTCATCCGGGCTCACATCTTTAATAGGTGCAAATACACTGTTCATCGCATTGTTTACCCAAACATCTATAGGTCCTAATTCCCTTTCAATTTTCTCGGCTGCGGCCTCTATAGCAGTTGCGTCAGCAACGTCCACCGGCACAACAAGAGCCTGCGCGCCTAAATCTTCAACTTCTTTTTTGGCTCCATCCAATTGCTCCTGACTTCTTGCCAATAGTGCTACTTTAGCTCCTTGCTTGGCAAATTCCCAGGCTGTGACTCTTCCAACCCCGCCAGATGCACCGGTAATCACCACTACTTTGTCTTTAAATTCATTCTTCCTCATAATGATACAACATATTGAAACTTTTCTACTCTCTACTCTTCAAACAGTGCGGCAACACCCTCAGGTAGTTGTGCTTTGATGTGCCGGATCTCACCTTCATCAATGTATTTACGTAGAACGTGTAGCACTGCTTTTACCGTATCTCTAGCCATCTGATGACCGCCAAAGTCCCTTCCCGGTTCTCGGAGTGAGTGCTCCCGCACTTCATTTAAGAACTCGTCCAATGTATCTGCATGATAGGCATCTTTACTGATCTTCCATCCATCCACATAGATGCCTTTCAGGATCATAGGAAGGTTAGCAACGACGTGCATAGACTCCTCTATTGTAATGCGTTCACGTAAGGTGTGCAGAACAGCCGTAGTGACCCTGCTTGCATGATTGATGTCTTGAGGATTACCCAACTCCTGGGCTACTTCTTTATAAAAACGGTTTGCTTCCTCTACATACCTTCCAATATTAGCCATAAAAACCTCCTTTTTTCATTTAGTGAAACTTTAATCTATTTTCCCGCGGAGCATCGGAACAAATTTGAATTGATCAAAATACTCCTGCTCAATCTTATCATTACTTTGTTTGGTGATGCGTACCATATGCTGAGATTGATCATCCCCTAGCGGAAGTACCATCTTGCCTCCCTGTTTTAATTGCATCACCAGTTTGGGTGGAATAAAAGGTGCGGCTGCTGTGATCAGAATTCTGTCAAAGGGTGCATATTCCGGCAAACCTTCATAACCGTCACCATAAAAAAGATAGAGGTTATCAAACTCCTTAAGAAAATGAAAGTTATTATTTCTCTCAAAGAATTTCCTTTGCCGCTCAATGGAAAAGACTTCGAAGGCAATATAGGCAAGCACAACCGCCTGATAAGCGCTACCTGTACCAATTTCCAGCACCCTGTGCGAGGAGTGTACATCCAAAAGCTGAGTTTGATAAGCTACTGTGTAAGGCTGTGATATGGTTTGTCCCTCCCCAATGGGAAAAGCCCTGTCTTCATAAGCCAGTTCTTCCATATCTGGTCTCATAAAGAAATGGCGCGGGATACTGAAAATTGCCTCCAGCACCCTGGGATCAGTGATTCCTTTATCCCTTATACCATTGACCAGTTGTTTGCGTAGCTTTTTATGGTAAGCTGTATCAAGCATAAAGCTGAATATAGCCACAGATTTTGTGCCACAGTACCTCTTTTATTGAAAGCAAAAATGGTAATAAATATTTTCTTACACATCACAAAATTTATCATTATATCCTTATAAAGTGAAGAAGTAGCAAGAATTTCGCTTATTTTTGGCCCTACCTGTATGGTACATTTCATTTTAAACTAAACAAACCAAAACATGCGTTTTTTTACTCTCCTGCTCTTAGCCATTATCACTGTATTTTCCTACACCTCCTGCCAGAAAGAAGTTAGTGGTGAGGTTGACTCTTCATCCAACCCATCTTCAGGTACAGGAACTTTTAAAGCAAAGATCAATGGAAGTCAATGGACGGCAAC
>CBKWHA010000343.1:0-4553 GCA_966674115.1 uncultured Chitinophagaceae bacterium | reverse complement strand
TGACGATGATGAAGAAAGCAACGCCAAAGAAAGCTCTCATCGTGGCAGATCTGGCTCTCACCAAGATGACGATCATGAAGGCTCTCGCTACGATGATGAAGAAGGTGATGATGATCGCACTCAATCGCAATACACAGAAAGCCAACAAAATACTTGCCTTGATCTTAACGTTAAAACCATGTAGATTGGCGGCTTTTAATAAGAAATAAAAAGCAAGAAATATGAATAACGATATACCGGTCAGAGAGTTTAGTAGAAACTGACTAATGGCTAAGAATAATATAATTAGGATAGTTAGAATAAGGTTTCTTTTATTGCGAGCTTCCAGGTAATGCTGTATTTGAATTGCCATACTTAAATTAGCAAACATTGCTACATTTGTAGGATGCCAATTGTGAAAAGCGCTGGTTAGACCAAAGGATCTAAACTTAGAATACAGAGAATCGCCAATCATTTTAGTTTGTTCACCAGTTCTGATGCTATCAAATAGTGCATAACAAATGGCTATAAGTAGAAATAAGCAGGTAGAAAAAATAAATATGCGCCCACATTCTTTCACCAGCTCTTTTTTAATGATGGATGATGTGCCTATGATAAGAGGAAAAAGTAAAAAAGAGATTTGTGTTGATAATCCACTGAGTGACTTGCCGAGGTGATCAGCGTACAATACTCCCGATGCAATAAATAAGTAAAACACTACGGGTAAGAATACTTGCGGTTGTATTATGGCTTTTGGAATTTTTTTGTAATCATGACTATATAGCCAGCAAATAAACGCCAACGCAAGCACAAGAAGCGTAAAGCCATAAAACCCACTGGGAAGTATAAATGCAATAAGTAGGATACTGTAACGGTAAATTCTTTCTATCATTTTTTCCTTTTGCAATTATAACTGTTGCGGCATTCCGGTATGCAAGCTGTCTAAAATCTTAAAAGTCGCTTTTGATGTAGTATAAATCGATTCAAAAGGAATTGGATATTCCTTACCGTCTTTAACCGCATCAAGAAATTGCTGCACTTCCTGTGCATGGCCTTTTCCTTCCAGTTTCAATATTTTACTTTTATTTCCGGCATACAATTCACCACCTCTAAAGTCGTTTATAATGCCAACCTTCCCGCCTCCAAAAATTTCCATTCTTTCTTTCGGTAAAGATTTATCGCCGTTGGCAACGTAAACGATGCTGCCTACAGAACCATTGGAAAAAGTGATGGTAATTACGATATTATCGTCGTTTTTAATTTGCTCATTTTGCCTATTAATGCATTGTGCATAGACTGATTGAGGTAAGGCTTCTGTAAAGAATTGCATGAGATCAATAAAATGACATACTTCACCTATGATCCTTCCTCCACCTATATACTCGTTTTGCGTCCAATGTTCTTTGGATATGAAACCTGCATTCACCCTGTAGTTCATAACCAACGGTTCTTCGATATTAGAAAAGGCTTTCTTCAGTTCTGCTGCAACCGGAGAAAAACGCCTGTTAAAACCAACCATTACATTCTTTCCATATTGCCTGCAATAGGTATTGATCTCTTCCAGTTCCTCTTCTTTCATGGCTAAAGGCTTTTCTACAAAAACATGTTTCCCTTTTATTAAGCCTTCAAGAACATAATGGGCATGAGAATTATGAGGCGTTGCAATGAAAATAGTATTGATACCAAGATTATTTAGAATGTCTTCACTGTTTGAAGAAGCATGGTTAAACCCAAACTTTTGGGCTACATTATTTGCCGTTATTCCTTTGGATGTAACAACAGTATCTAGAGATACACTTCTAGTTTTAACATTGGGGATCAGATAGCTTTGTGCAAAGCTGCCAGCTCCAATGAATCCAATATTTATTTGTTGAACTGGTTTGGATTGAATGGTGAATTTGGAGTCCAACTTTTTTTCATGCTCAGGATAATGAAGCAAGATGCCGATGTGAGGTTCCTGTATCTTTCCCATAACAATATCATAAGCAGTTGCTGCTTCCTCGATATTGAACGTATGGGTAATGAGCGACTTTATATTGATCTTTCCCTGAGAGATCAGTTGCAGGAAAGCTTCCATATTTCTCTGCTCAGTCCAGCGAACATAGGCATATGGGTAATCACTGCCGTTTTCTTCATACGAAACATCATAACGGCCGGGACCGTACGAGCAAGACATCCTTAGGTCCAGTTCCTTCCTGTAAAAATGTGGATCCCTTGGCACATGAAGCTGAACAGCGCCAACTACAATCACTTTTCCTTTTTTACGTGCTATTTCTGCCGATAATTCAATAGGATCATTGGAGGCAGCTGCAGCTGTGATAATAATGTTGTCAAAACCATAGCCGTTGGTGAAATTATTGACCCTGGATCGCATGTCTGGGTCATTGCGCAAAATGGCTTCATCTGTTCCTGATTCTTTCGCCAGTCTTACAAGGCCTTCCGAAAAATCAATACCCATTACTTTACAACCATTTGCTTTTAACAGTTGGCAGGTCAGTTGTCCTAAAAGTCCCAAACCTATTACACACACAATTTCACCTAATTTAGGGTCAGCTTGTCTAACTCCTTGTAAAGCAATTGCACCTAAAGTTGTAAAGCTTGCTTCTTCATAAGAAACGTTATCGGGGATCTTTACTACAAGGTTTTGCGGTACGGATACGATTTCCGCATGCGAAGCATAGTCCTGGCCTGCACAGGCTACACGATCCCCTGGCCTGAAATAATGATTGCTGTCCATAGATGCAATTACTTGCCCGGCTGTACTATAACCCAATGCTTTGAGTGTATCAAGTTTGGTTTGAACCTTTTGGAAAGTAGCTTTCAACCCTTCCTTTTTAATATTTTGGAGCACTTGTGCAACCAGGTCAGGTCGTTGTTTGGCTTTACCTAATAAGCTTGCCTTCGCTACCTTAACAGTGCTCCTTTCTGTACCGGCACTGATGAGTGAAAATTTATTTTCAACCAATACCATTCCTTTTGATAGAGAGGGTGGGGGAACTTCATCGACGTATAGTTTTCCTGTTTTAAAATTTTGAATGACCTGCTTCATTTTCAATATCATTTTTTAATCCTGATGGTTATCAGGACTTAATAGGTTTCATATATTATCCAATATATACAACTTACTTTGATTAGATAAGAAGAAGTTGTGTATAAAGAATTTAGGTCTTGGTTTTTGGCAATCAGAATTCAGAACGTCTTTATATATTTTTTATTTTCCGAACTCATTTAAATGAGCAGTATATACTAAAGTTAGTCGTTTTATTCAATAAGTATTTTAATTCACCAGAAGATAAAAGTTATTTAATTCGTTGCTTATATTCATGTTAGTGAGGCCATTTTTGTACATATAAGAAGCGAAATAAGTAACTATAGTAGTTGCTACAAGGTCTTTCACTGGGTAGTTACCCTTTCTGCTATTTTGATATAGTTTTATTAAATGTTGGTACATTTTTTCATGCCCTTTATCACGCCTAAGTTTGTGCCATTTTGCTTGAGCACCATTTTTATTTATATATTTTATAGTTGTATAGTCATCAATAAAAATAGTTTCATTATCGCATCTTATCTCGATTATTTCTTGTACTCCTCGCAGACCATTTCCGTTGTCTGATACTGTAATATTTAAGAGAGAGCCATCCTCATATTGCACAGACAACGCCAAAGTTTCACTTTCCTTAGAAGATTGTAGCAGGTTTATCCCAACTGGTGAGGAATCTATCCAATACTGGGCAAGGTCTATCCAATGTATAACATTTCCGGTTATTCTGGTTCCCTGATTGTTCCAGAAATACCAGTGGTGTTCATTGATGCAGATTTCTTTAATGGAAATGCTAATAACTTTAGGTCCTTTGTTAGAAAGTAATTTTTTTATTTTCCTGTTAAAAGGAATATACCGTCTGTTAAAGCCAATTTCTATGTTTGCTTCTGAATTGTAAAGCTGGATGAGTTTTTTCAAATCATCAAGTGTTACACATGGTGGTTTTTCAATAAAAATTAAAGTGTTCTTATTCTCTTGATAAGCATTTTCCGCAATCCATGAATGGTCAGAATGATAAGAAGCAATAACTAGGAGAGGAGTATCAATGTTGCTCAATGAAATTATTGCTTCATCAGGTGTTAATCCGCCATTCTTAAATTTAAAATTTCGCTGATAATAATTCGTCAAAAGAATGTTGTAATCTACACAGGTTACTTTGTTTTGACCTTTTAAATAAGGCGCAATGTAAGTTCTACTATAATCACCTAATCCTATGATAACTATTCCTTTTTTTTCTTTTGGTGGCTGCGAGCTTTTTAAAATGTTTTTTATTGATAACTTGAAAGCTTTTTTGTTGAGAACAATATTAGAATTATCGAGAAATTGATTGAATTGAGTAAAGTGTTCATCGTAATTGCTTATTAAGAAAGTTAGCTCTTCTGTATTTAAATCGTAAAATTTATTGGCAATAATAAAATTCTGTGGATTTAATTGAAATTGAGTCGAAAGGTTATAGAATTCCTTGTTTTCTATAACAATTTTTGTAATAACGAAATATTTGCGAGAAGTTAATTCCCTAGAAACTTTCTTGGAT
>CBKWHA010000342.1:0-4562 GCA_966674115.1 uncultured Chitinophagaceae bacterium | reverse complement strand
CAGCAGTAATTATGTTGTCTATCATTTAAATTATAGCAAGGAGAACAGGAACTTAGCGTACATGAAAAAATTGGGAAATCCGGAGCGTTTTGGCTTTCCGGTTTTTGTTGTTTTGGATGAAAACGGAAATCAGTTGCACACCCAAGATGCTTCTTTGCTACTGAAAGGAAATGGATACGATTTCGAAAAAGTGAAAACTTTCCTTGAAAACTGGTCACCTCTCAGGCAGAGGTATGTGGATTGCAGTAAGTAAACGTTAATTCCTCTATATGCAAGGATCTATCTCTTTCCATGGTGCAGCCAGAACGGTAACTGGCTCAAAGCATCTATTGAGGTTTAAAAATGGCAAAAGCATTCTTTTCGATTGTGGCATGTTCCAGGGTATGGGCCGGGACGCAGATATTATGAATCGCGACTTTGGCTTTGACCCTTCAGAAGTTGACGCGCTCTTACTTTCTCATGCCCATATTGACCACAGCGGCTTGATTCCTAAACTGGTTAAAGATGGGTTTAGTGGTCCTATTTATTGCACACCAGCTACAAAAGATCTGGCTACAATTTTATTGGAAGACTCGGCAGAGATCCAGGAAAATGATTTAAAGTATGCCAACAAGAAGCGAAGAGCACAAGGAGAGCCTTTGATAAAACCGCTTTATGATAAAGAAGATGCACTCAATTGTTTCTCTCAGTTTGAACCTAGAAACTATGGTCAGTGGTTTAAAGTGATGGATGGGGTAGAGGCCATGTTTACAGATGCCGGCCACATTATTGGCAGTGCTTGTGTACATGTAAGATTTGGTGAAGGTAGCCAGCAGCGCCAATTGACATTTAGCGGCGATGTAGGCCGGTACAGGGATATTATTTTGCGGTCACCGGAAACTTTTCCCCAGGCAGACTATATCATTATGGAGTCTACTTATGGAAACTCTCTTCATGAAAGCATTTCTTCTTCAGTTGATTTATTGTTGCATTGGATAGAAAAAACCTGTCAGCAGAAAAAAGGTAAGCTGATCATGCCTGCCTTTAGCGTCGGGCGCACACAGGAAATATTATATGCGCTCAACCAACTGGAACTGGAAAACCGGCTGCCTGATATTCCATATTTTTTAGACAGTCCTTTGAGTGTAACGGCTACACAGTTGATTAAACGATATCCTCAATATTTTAATAAGACAATTCAGAAAGTTTTGAAGGAAGACCACGATCCCTTTCATTTCTCAAGATTACATCATATTGAGTCTGCTGAAGATTCTAAATTACTCAATTACCGCACAGATCCGTGTGTCATTATATCTGCCAGCGGTATGGCTGAAGCAGGCAGAATAAAGCACCATATCAGTAACAATATTGAAAATTCCCGGAATACCATTTTAATGACAGGTTACTGTGAGCCAAATTCACTAGGTGGCCGCTTGCTCGACGGGGATAAAGAGGTCAGTATATTCGGAATAAAACATGAAGTGCATGCCGAAATTGGCAAGATAAAAAGTATGAGTGCACATGGCGATTATGAAGACTTGTGCCAGTGGCTTGCCTGCCAGGATCCTCAACAGGTAAAAAAGATGTTCCTGGTTCACGGTGAATATCACGTGCAACAGGATCTTAAAGAACGCCTGATCAGGAAAGGCTTTTTGGATGTAGAAGTGCCGCCCAGGCACTATGAAATCGGATTAGGCTAAATCCCACTCCTCCTGGATTTGTTTTTTCACAATTCATTTAAAATACTATTCAATCTTTTTACGTCTATAGTTTGTAAAAAACAAATTGGAGGGGACTATGAAAAAAATGCCATTCTTCGGGCTGCTCCTGGTTTTTGGTCTATTTCTAACAGGTTGCGCAGGTATTGCACATATAGAAAAAGACGAGACGGTTAATTTTAATAATTACAGATCCTTTGCCTGGATCGAAACGAGTGAAGCTAAAGAACAAAAAGAGAGTAAAGTTTCAGATTTAACAGAGCAGAATTTAAAAAAGTACGTAAATTCAGAATTGGCAAAGCAAGGCTGGAAAGAAGTGAAAAATAAACCGGATGTCCTGCTTAGCTATGATATACTGGTAGAAAAAAATTTAAAAGAACAAACCAATTCCATTTATTCCCGACCCTACACCCGGTGGTTCTTTAATCCTTACACAAGACGTTGGAGCAGTATTTATTATCCCTCCCGGTTCTTAGGATATGACAACAATTCCTATGAAGTAAGAGAAGGAACCATAACTATTTCTATGATAGACGCGAAGACAGATAAAACTGTTTGGCAGGGATGGGCTACAGATCAAATAAAAAGCAGGAATTTAACTTCTAAGGAAATTCAAAGCACAGTCAGAAGCATTTTCCGAAAATTCGATATAGCGAAAAACTAATTATAAAAGTTGATTATTTTGCTTGCGATAACTACGGGCTTCCTTTTTAGGAGGCCCTTTTTATTAGCTCACGAATCCATATAAAATTTTTAGAAAAAAGTTTGGCAGGAAACTCAAGCCGCTTATCTTTGCACTCCCAAACGAAACGCCGCGTTCGTCTAAGGGCTAGGACACCACCCTTTCACGGTGGTGATACGGGTTCGAATCCCGTACGCGGTACAAAGCATTGCCCCAGCAAGATATTACTTGACGGGGCTTTTTATTAGATCTTAACAATTTGCCGCGTTCGTCTAAGGGCTAGGACACCACCCTTTCACGGTGGTGATACGGGTTCGAATCCCGTACGCGGTACCAGGAAAAATTCCAAAAGGTCTCGATAGAAAATCGGGACCTTTTTTGTTATATGAATAAGTAGGCGTTATAGAAAATATAACCGGTCAAATCTGGGGTACCTACATGGCAAAAGCACAGCCGCTCTTGCTACAAAATTGCAGCATGTAACCCTGCAATCAGCGCTTCCACCAGATCTTCCGGGGTCATCTTCTTGGCGTCAAACCGGCTGTCATATCTGTTGCGACAAGCGGAGGTAGCAATTCGAATACTTTTACGTTGCTATTCAATATCTGCAAATGCCTTCTGATTTAATAATGTTTTTATGTCTAAAAACAAAAAGAGGTCGGATTGTCCTATAAGTTGTTCCCTTGATATATGGGGCGATAAGTGGTCTTTGTTAATTATCAGGGATCTGATGTTTGCAAAGGAGTGAGGAATAGCCTCCAATATTTTAGCCGCCAGGTTGCTGTTCTTGGAAGAAAACAAGATTATTGAAAAATTAGAGTACCCCGATAGTAAAGCAAAAATGCTATATAGGCTAACCCGAAAAGGGATTTTCGAACAGGCTTTTGTCTTTTCACCCTTCCACCAACGATCTAAAATAGGTCGACATCCAATCATCTATGTAGTCCAGTAATGCATGGGACACGGGCATGGATACGTTCGCCTGGCAAGCTCCCGAAACAGCCAGGCCCAGAACAATGGAGTGAGGAATATCAAGGTGAAGCAACAATCCCAGTCGAAAACCTGCATGGAAACAATCTTTGGTTTGCGGGTATATATGAATGTTGTTCAACGACCTGCAGGCAAAATCGAATTGTCCATCACTTGAAAGCAACAGAACCCCGTTACTGTAAAGTATCAACAACACATCAATACGCATGGTATTGAACAGGAACTGGTATTTTTCCCTCGCGTCAGATAATCTTGTTACGCCATAACTGCCACCATTCAGCCTGTTCCATAACATGTCGGCCTCTTGGTCGTCCAACACCAGGCTAACTCTTCCATGCAGGGAGTAATCACCTATAATATCAAGGATCTCATCTACCTCAAATACAGGCCGCCCGATCGTATCTCCTAAGTGAAATATGAATTCAAAATCCCGTTTGTTGAGCGGTTTAATTACATCCGCAAAAAGGCCATCCCAAAAGCCAACGGCATCGTCTACGTTTGCATAATCAGTAAACTCTATGATTGAACAGTTGCTGATAAAAGCTTTAAGCCTTTCTATGCTTGCATCATTCTTTAGGTTGTACCACCGGTATTGAACCTTGTCCTTTGTCATAGGCCAATGACCCTGGAATGCCGTTCTGCTATGATGTATATTGGATATTACATGACGTACTCCAAGCCTTTCCCAAATTGTGGAAGGAAAACAGGCATCTGTATGTGTTTCGCTATCGTCCTGAAAAGGATTGAAAACTTCATACTCCCCACTCTGTTGCAGGTATCGATCAACCGGATCATGATATTTCATGATGCTGGCGGCAAGGTCTGCTAATAGGAAAGCCGTATCTGGAATATGGTTTCGTACGTACATATTTTTCAATTAATTAATTTAAGTTGCTAGTTAATGCGTGTTACCAGAGCGCTATAATAAGAAGTGTTGCGGACTTCCGGCGGTAATGCTTTCTTCGGTAAACATTAATGGCTGGTCTCTCGTACGAATAGCATCGTCAAGAAATTCACTGCCTTCACTCATATCGTGTATTGGTTCATGATTTGAAGCGAACAGGTGTTCATCTGATTGGTCCTTCGGATCTTTTGTTGCGTGGTGTGAGAAGAAAAGTTTCATGATGTTTCAATTAAATAGTGAAGTAGAATGAAAGTTGGATCTGCTGCCTGTTGACTTACTTTGTTGTTTA
>CBKWHA010000341.1:0-4608 GCA_966674115.1 uncultured Chitinophagaceae bacterium | reverse complement strand
CCTGGAAAATGCTGAAACTGTTGAAATATTAGGCTTGAATAGTGATTGGGAAAATTCAATCATTATGAGCAAGAAAAAAGATGGCACTTTTACTTCCGATGTTTCATTACCTAAGAACACCCAACATGAATTCAAATACCGGGTCAACGGAAATCTGTGGGTTAATGAGCCAGAAGCTGACAGCCAAAGCCCAAATGGATTTGGAGGCAGCAATAGCGTTCTTGTTCTATAAAGTTATATAATCATATATATCAACTTATAACCGACTTTTTAAGCATTTTTTATAATGCTTAAAAAGTCGGTTAGATTGTATTGTGCTTAGTATAAAGAATTGACTTGCATAGGCAGTTCATACTAAACCGCTATCATGATGACAGATGGCAGTAGAAATATGTATTCATCTTGTTGGCCGTTCGGTATCAGTATATCAAGAAAATAAGCTTAAAATTTTTAGAATTTATAGTAAGATAATACTTTCGCGGTATAAAGATTCGGGATGTAGCGCAGCCCGGTAGCGCGCTTCGTTCGGGACGAAGAGGCCGCTGGTTCGAATCCAGTCATCCCGACTACCTTGCGCAGATTGTTGATGAGATTTAAAAGAGTTTCAAACTGCTTTCAAATATTCTATAACCTCATTGTCTGTCAATTGTGAAAAGTCATCATAAAACCGGCCAACACCAATAAATTCTTCAGGTACATCCAACAGAACCAGTTTATCTACTTCAGGATTCAGTTTTTCAACTGCGCTCCATGATGCAACAGGAGCAGCTACAATGATTGCTGATGGTTGTTGTTTGCGTAAGATCTTTACTGAAGCCAGCATGGTATTGCCTGTAGCTATGCCATCATCTACAACAATGACAACTCTATCTTTTAAAGGTTCGGGCTGTTTATGCTGCATAAACTTCTGCTGCATTTCCATAAGACGGGCCCTTACACGCTCAGTTTCACTTTCAATATATGACTGTGGTACCTCTTCGTGCGGAACGACGATGCGATCGTAAATACCGACGGCTCCGATTGCATATTCTTTATTCTTAGGATGACCTAACTTCTTTGTCAATAATAATTCCAAAGGCCAGTTTAATTCTCTTGCAATTTCATAAGCAACCGGTACTCCACCTCTTGGGATAGCCAGGACTACACCATTTGTATTCTGATATTTTTTTAGTTTTTCAGCTAATAATTTTCCTGCCTGGTTTCTATTTTGGAACATATTTAAGGGTTATTATTCCTGATCATTCTTGGCAGCAGGTATTTTTCAAACCATGATGCTGCCAGATAGCAAACCTGTTCCATTGTTCCCTCTTCCTCGAATAAATGGGTGGCACCTGGCACAATCTCTAACCTTTTTTCACAGTGCAACAAGTCAAAGGCTTTCTTATTCAATTGTATGACTTCCGTGTCAAGTCCGCCAACAATCAACAAAGTAGGAGCATGAACGCTATACAAGGCTTCCATAGCCAGGTCGGGTCTTCCTCCCCTGGAAACTACAGCCCCAATATCCGGTAGTGCAACAGTTGCCATTAAAGCTGCAGCAGCACCTGTGCTCGCCCCAAAGTATCCAAAATGAAAGTCTTTAGTTTCTGGCTGGTCCTGCAACCATTCTGTCGCAAAAATGAGGCGTTGGGCAAGGAGCTTTATATTAAAACGGTTCTGATAAGTAGCATCTTCTGTTTTTGTAAGCAAGTCGAACAGCAGTGTCCCCAAATTGTGTTGCTGTAAAAAATTTGCAACCATTTGATTTCGTGGACTAAAACGGCTGCTGCCGCTACCATGTGCAAATATGACGATTGAGTGGGCTCCTTCGGGTATACTCAACTCACCTTGCACAATCTGATCCTCAACCGGGATATTTACTTCTTTTTTGATTTTTGGTTTCATGTTGGCAAGACCTGATATTAAAAAGGTAAATCTTTATTTGGAAATTCTTTTTATGTTACAACCAACCGAACGAGAAGTGGTAACTGAAACCTCCTTATTTTCCAACATTTCGTTGATCGCTTCGTTTAAATGTTTGCGGTTTACGGAGGATTCGTTACCAGGGCTGTCGTCTATAGCACCATGATATACCAGCTTTCCTTCCTTATTAAAAAGGAAGCATTCCGGTGTTCTGGTTGCTCCAAAGGCATCCGCCAGTTCTGAGTTTTTATCAACTGTATAATACCATTTATATTCCTGCTGTTTCGCATATTGTTGCATGCTTTCGAAAGAATCTTCGTTATCTCGCTGGGCTTCATTTGAATTAATAAGAATAACGCCAATGTTTTTATCCAGGGCATAAGCAGAAATATCTCTGGTACGTTGCTGATTTTTAATTACATATGGACAAGTATTGCAGCTAAACATTACAAGAAGGCCGTTGGTTTTCCTGGCTTCATTTAAGCTAATTTCTTTACCACTCACATCTTTCATTTTTATAGTTCCCTTTGGCATGGACGCACCGATTGGAAGTTCATTGATGGCAAAGGATAAAAGACCAATGCTTGCGATTGCTAATAAAAAAACCTTTTTCATGTAAAAATCTTTATTACCAAATTTCGCAAAAAAATAGTTTTCGGGTTATTCTTCCTTTTTACTGTTGACCTTCTCCAGAATTTGTCTTTTAAGAGAAGTAATGGTTACATTCAATTCGAAGCCCAATAAGACTACAAAAGCGTTGACATAAATAAGTGACATTAAAATAATTATAGCGCTGATAGAGCCATAGAGTTTGTTGTAATTTGAAAAATTATTGATCCAGAAAGAAACCAGAAAAGTGGCTATAAACATTAATGTAGTGGCAAATACAGCCCCAGGAGTTAGGAAGGGCCACTTTTGCAAATGTGCAGGACCGTGCCTGTAAATGATTGCAACTACATAAAATGTAAGAAGTACAAGAATAACCCATCGTACATTGGTAATGATCAGACGCAGGACCTCGCTTTTAACACCAAGCCAGGCTAATACAGCATCCTGGGCAATTAACAATAGAATACACAGGAATGCCAGGGTAAATGCCACCAGAGTCAATTGTAATGCAGCCTGGCGCTTTTGCAATCCCGTACGTTTGCCAAAGCCGGGATAGTTTTTATCAAACGAACGGAGAATGCCCATCATGGCATTACTAGAGAAAAATAATGCCAGCAATAAACCAAAAGAGAGTAATTCGTTGCGAGGCCTTTTGATGAAATCTTCAAGAAAATCGATGATAACAGAATTGTTTTTTTCGCCAGGTACGATATCTCTGATCAGGCTGTACAATTCCTGAATGACACGATCCGATATAGGAAAATAGGGGATAAGGGTAAATACAAAGATCAGAACAGGCGGAATGGCCATTACCACGTTAAATGAAATGGCTGCAGCCCGCTCTGCCAGGCTGGTTTTACGCAATTGTTCCAGAAATGGCCGCCAGATATCAAAAAGCGAATAGCCTGCAAAACCAGGTAATATAATCGTTTTGCTGGTACGGATCACGTGTTGTACCGGTGCGGCTGTGGCCAGGGTTCGCTTAAACTTTCGATTAAACAATGGAAGGTAAATTAATTAAGGGTAGATTATAAATTAGATTTTCTTTCCTGTTCCAACTGGTTTAAAGCCTGCTGGTATTCTTTTGCTTTTTTTAAATGTTCTTCGTAAGTAGCACTAAAAACATGAGTGCCATTGAATTCCCTGCTGGCAACAAAGTACAGGAAATTTGTTTTAGGAGCATTTAAAACAGCATCAATGGTTGCTTTGGAAGGCGTACAAATAGGCCCTGGAGGTAAACCTGCATTACGGTATGTATTGTAAGGAGATTCTACGGCGAGGTGTTTTTCATAAATACGTTTTAAGCTAAAGTCTTTTAAAGCAAATTTGATCGTTGGGTCGGCTTGTAGGGGCATTCCTTTTTGGATACGGTTAATATATACACTGGCAATGTTTCCTTTTTCGGCTGCAGCATTTGTTTCTTCTTCTACTACAGAAGCCAGAATATAAGCTTGAACAGGAGTGAGGCCCTGTATAGCTGACTTTTGATTTCGTTCTGGCGTCCAGAATCTTTCTGCTTCATCGGCCAGTTTCTTGTAGATCTTACCAGGGCTTGTGTTCCAGAAATAAGTATAGGTATCTGGTAAAATCATGGTCATGGCGAGCTCTGGAGTAGTGCCAAAACTTTCCAATGAGTCATTGTTATTGAGAAAGTGGAGCATTTGGGCTGAGTCAGTTTCGAATTTTTTGCCAACAAGCCTCGACAAGTCTTCTTTTGTGCGCAGCTTCGTAATCACCAGGTTCACCGGGGTTTGTTTTCCATTGCGTAACATGCGGATAATATCGAATAGGCTGCTTCCTTTTTTGATATCATATTTTCCTGGCTTGATGCTTTTCCAGTAGTTCATACGGTTGGCCAGCCATTCAAAGGCAGTTTCGTTCTTTAAGATCTGATTTTTGGTTAAAGAATCAATAACAGCCTTTTTAATAGGAGCGAAAGAACTTATGTATAGCGACTTCTTCGATTTATCAAATGCAGTGGCCGGACCGAAAAATACCCAGGCTATAGCGCCTGCTCCCAACAAGAGCAGGACAAACAAAACTAAAATGACTTTTTTCATAAACTTTCAGGCGGTAAAGTAAATAAAAAACCCTGCC
>CBKWHA010000340.1:0-4693 GCA_966674115.1 uncultured Chitinophagaceae bacterium | reverse complement strand
AACTGAAAGTAAACCAAAGCAAGAGCCGTGTATGCCGCTGCTACGAGCTCACCTTTTTGGGTCACCGGATATTTTTGGATGGTACCTTGGGTTTGGGTGAGGGCAGCGAGGAAAGGCTCAAAGCAAAGCTGAAGAAGATTACCTGTCGCAGGCGGGGCGTCAGCATAGTGCAGATGATCAAAGAATTAGGGCCGGTAATCAGAGGTTGGCTGATCTACTACAGGGGGGCAAGGATGAAGAAGAAAATGGAGAAAATAGATGGTTGGCTGCGTCGTAGGCTGCGCTGCTTTCGGCTCAAACAGTGCAAACGTGCTATCGGCCTAGTTCGCTTCCTTTGTAAAGAGGGCATTGAAAAGACCCTGGCCTGGCGGCTTGCCTTATCAGGTAAAGGATGGTGGCGGCTTAGTAACGCTCCCGCCAGTGACATGGCTATGAACAAGGAGTGGTTCGCAAGGCTGGGCTACCAAAGTCTAGCGCTTTATTACGAACAGGTGAAACGTTTTAAACTCTAACGAAACCGCCGTACACGTAAGTACATACGGTGGTGTGAGAGGACGGCGGCCTGCTATCGCAGAAACCGCCTCCTACTTTAATTCATCTTGTATCATTAAATATCATTTCACCCAGCTAATTTGGTTGCTACCACCGCTGATACGAAATCCTTTTGGATCTCTTGGCCATACGGCTGCTTTATCCGCTAGGACAATAGGTTTAACAGTATTGGATGGTACAACGGCAATAGCGGTATAATAGCTTTTTTCGAAAGTTTTGTAGGTCCAGCAGGCTATATATTTCCCGTCAGGGCTCCAGGTGGGAAAACTTTCGATATTATTATTATCAACATCCGTCACTTGCTTCATGTTCTTACCATCCGCATCCATTACCCATACACGATTGTTGAGGATAAATGCGATTTTTTTACCATCAGGACTTGGAGTGGCATGATAGGGCGAGGGATCATCGAGACCATCATCAATACGTGTTAGATTTTGCAGCGCCACATCTGTAATAAAAATTCCAGGTGTTTCAGAGTTATATATACTTCCATCGCTGCTTTCAGCTTTATGAGCGCCACTCATCACCAATCTTCCGTCTGCAATCCAGTTACCATAAAATTTATTATCAAATTTGGTCATCAGTTGACCAGTAGCCAAATCAAATACACCTACGCAATTTTTTGTAAATGCCTGGCCAGGATAACCAAAAATGGTGACGGATAGATATTTTCCATTGGGTGAAATACGTGGATTGGCCATTCGGTCAAGAATGGCAGAAATGCCTGTACCACGGATAACACTGTATTCTTCCAGCTGTTTTTTATATTGTGGATTATCACTGCTCATGTCGAGCACATTTTTGAACTGCGTATAGCTTGCATTGCTTTTACGTATTAGATATTGCCGTTTGGGGAAGGCTTCATTCATGAAATAAATTTCATTGGTTTGGGAAACAAATGGCTGACGTCCTTCTTTTAAAACCGTTTTTTCCTTTTTAGTTGTGAATTCATACACATTGATATCACCGGAATGGGTATACACCAGTTTACCGGACCAGCTAGCGCTTTTATTTGTTTGACTGTTACAGGAAATAAGAATAGAGGTCGCGACTATACTAAACAGAAATCTCATAAGGTACATGGCAGTATGTGTTTTGAGATAGCAAAATATTTAATCATCAATGATTTTAAAAATAAATTTTTAGTTGCAATTTCTACAGGCTCTGTCGCCTCCGTATTTTGTATGACTTTTTGTTATAGGTTCTGGTAGCTTCCTTATTTGTTCCACTTTGATCAATGAAAAAGGATTGTAAAAAGTACAGAAGTTTATCAAGGATGTAAATCCATGCTGGCGTGTGGCAGAAGCTGGAAGACATTATATAAAAAGCCCCCTGTAAATACAAGGGGCGTGATGATTGCTTGCTATAATTGTTTATATTCTTTATTCCTTAATGAATTTATGTGTACTCAGTTGAGCTCCGTTTTTCACCTGAACATAATAAACACCAGAAGCTAATCCTTTCACAGAAATGGTCTGGTTTATATTGGTCAGGCGCTGGTTAACAACTAAAACGCCACTTGCATTATACACTTGTATAGTAGCGTTAGCCTCTACCCTGTTTATATTAATATTCAACAGGTTTTTTACCGGGTTAGGATAAAGAACTACCCTATTGGCCGTGATCTCACCTGCGGTTCTATCAGTGCTCTGGCTGATTGAGGCAGTGGAACAATTACCTAAATAATCACCATGATCTAAATGTTCCTGTACCGCGGCTGCAGCGACACAAATGGTCTTACCATTATGACAGATCATTACTTTATCATTATTGTTGCCACATCTTACATCCAGGGCGCCGATGGTAATGGAAGCTGTAGTAGTACAACCTTTGGCATCCGTAATGTTTACTGTGTAAGTGCCTGCAGCAGCTACACTGATGGATTGTGCAGTTGCTCCACTGTTCCACTGATAGCTATAAGGCGCCGTGCCACCGGCAGGTGTTACGCTAACTGGTATGGTAGCAGGACCATAGCCAATATATAAGGTATTCTTGGCATCTACTTCAGGATTCATGGCATATACATCCGGAATGCTTGCAGTTAACTGCACAGGGTTTGTATCATCACAGTCTGTGTTGTTGGCCACACCACAGGAAACCGCTACTCCGGCACCCAGTCCATCCCCATCCAGGTCTGCATACAACAGTTTGCTGTCATCACAATCAGTGTTGTTCACGGCATAGCCCGCTGGCGTTTGTTCTGTGGCAAACAGTTTGGCTTCGGTTGTTCCAAATCCATCACCATCTGCATCCACATAATAGGTCTTGTTCACCGTTAGTTTTTGTACTACAGGTGTTGCCTTTGCATAGCGAGCATCTCCAGATTGAGTAGCTGTTATATCTGCTGTACCTGCACCAACTATATGGATCATACCATCAACAATGGTAGCTACTGACTCATTGGAAGAACTATAAGCAACCGTAAGACCTGATGAAGCAGTTGCGCTGGCATCAAAATCGCTATTGCCTACTTCTTTTTCCGGGATAGCCTGAAATGTAATTACCTGCTCTTCTTTCATAGCATCTGCTAGTTCATCCGCAACTAATGCCCTGTTGTAGATCTTAAACTCATCGATCGAACCTTTAAGCAGAGGATCATTCCACTGCGATTTACCAATGTAGTTCTGATTGGTAATGCCCAGACCGGAAGGCTTAATGGTCATACCTGAATTGGAGGCTACCAGCTCTCCATTGATATACAAGCTGGCTGTATTGCCTGATTGAGTAATCGCAAAATGTGTCCAGGTGTTTAATGGAAATGCGTAGGGATAGTTCACCTGTTGCTCAGAGCCTCCGTTTTTAATGCTATAACGGATAGTTGATTTTCCGTTGGAAATACCAGCCTGTGGCGACAGGAACATGTAATTGGAGGTACCAGTGCCAAAGTCGAAAATACGCATCCAGGTAGAAATGGCATCCATTTTTACCCAGGTTGCAATCGTAAAGTCATTAAGTGTAGTGAGCATTCCTTCACGAAGTGTTGTATACGAGGTTGCAGTACCATCCAGTTTGAGTGCACCTGCAGTATAACCATCTGCATGTCCTGCAGTAGCTGCTAGGGTGCCATGATAACCGCCCCATACATCTTCGGCAAGAGTACCCGTGCTTTCATTGAAGCTAACATACAAATGGCGGCCTGGTACAGGTTTACCAACTAAAACCTGTGTTTCCGGACTGCGACCTGCCGGGTTATGAGCAACCACTTTATAGTAATAGGTTGTACCATTGGCTGTTGTTTTGTCCTCGTAACGTACTGCATCTAAGTCCGTTGCAATAGTATCATAATTACCATTTTCTGAATCAGCGCGTAAGACATCATAAACTGCATCGTATATAAAATCCCAGGTGAGGGTTATTTTGGCGTCTCCTGAAGCGATCCGGGGATTTTGAACGCCTTCCGGAGCTACCAGGTCTTTGGTCCTCAATTCTAAAACTGTCGAAGACTCACTTTCACCAGCAGAATTTAATGATGTAACTACATAATAGTATGTTGTGCTTGGTGTCAGATCTTCATCCAGGTATTCTAATTGGGTTGTACGTGCGGCGATCGTTTCAAATGGACCGTTTGCACTTAACGACCTTTTCAGGTTGTAGGAACGTGCGTTGGTTCCGGCGTTCCACTTCAGTTTGATCTTTGAAGAGGCCAATACTTCCCCTGTCAGATTTGATGGAGCAACCGGAGCGGCATCTCTTATCACGTCATGGGTAGTCGAGTACACAAACTGGTCACCAACCAGGTTATAGGCTTTTACGCGGTAGGTTGCTTTGGCAAAAACACTATCCACCATCGTTACATTAATGCCTGGTAAGTAGCCTGTAAATTCCTGAACAGGTAGGAAATCTGCATCCCTGCCGTCAATTTTCCTTTCCACAATGTATTTAGAACCCATTTCTCCATTTAAATCCTTCCAGATCAATGTTACCTTGAAATAATCATCATTGTTTATGGCACTTGAAATTGGTGGTGACACCAGTTTCCAGTTATGTACAAAGGCTCTTTGGGAATTGTAAGCAAAATTAGACTTGTTGGCTGCATAGTATTTACCTGCAGGTGTCAATGTATCGGCTAATACCATGGCTCTCTTATTCTCTACCCAATCGTATATGGCATAGCGCTCCACAAAGGAGGTAGTATCCA
>CBKWHA010000339.1:0-4731 GCA_966674115.1 uncultured Chitinophagaceae bacterium | reverse complement strand
GCGACCCCTCGGCCAAAAAGAAGTCGTGGGTGTCGGTCACGGCCTTTTTCTTTTTGTTATACACCCAGTAGCCATAGGAGGCCACAATAACGAAATAGACAATAAAGACAACGTAGTCAGCTATGTTCAGAGAATTCATATAGCAGTTGTTTGTTTAATGATTGAATGATTGATATGTGGTTTTTTAAAATGCAAGTTGCGAATGTAAAAAAAAATAAATGATGAGCATTACAAATAAAAAGTAATACAATAATATTCCGCTTTTTAAGCTTGTTAGAAATAAAAAATGATTACAATGGCAGAAAATAATTTCAATTGACCGGCCTCAAATAGAAAAACAGCATAAAAAAGCCGGATATCAGCTAATGCTTTTATCCGGCTTTTTATTTTATTCACAAGCAATTGAGACTTTTGCTCGCACAATTAATATTGGGTAATAGGTCTGTATCTGGGCACCAATGCCTTCATAACGATCCAACCAATCAAATAGGCCACCGCACAAATAGAGAAGATGATGAAATATCCGGCTTCTTTGCCTTGGAATCCCATAAACTGCATTTGTGTATCATCGGCATATTTAAACAACTTGCCCGATCCCATATTGATGAAAAAGGAACCTACGCCCCCTGCCAGACCGCCAATACCTGTAACTGTTGCAATTGCACTTTTTGGAAACATATCCCCAATAGTAGAAAAAATATTTGCAGACCATGACTGGTGTGCAGCTCCGGCAATACCAATAATTAATACAGGCATCCAGTAGCTGTATTGCCCTAAAGGCTGAGCCAATAAAGCCAATAATGGGAAGAAGGCAAAGATCAACATCGCTTTCATTCTTCCTTCATATGGATTCATGCCTTTTTTGTCAACAAAATAAGAAGGAAGCCATCCCCCGATGATTGAAAACAGAGTAATAACGTAAAGGATAAATAAAGGCAATGCACTTTGAGTTGCATCCATTTTGTATATATCCTTCAAATAAGCAGGTGTCCAGAAAAGATAGAACCACCAAACACCATCTGTCATGAATTTACCAAATGCAAAAGCCCATGTCTGCTTATATTGAAAACATTTTGCAAAAGACATTTTTTGGCCAGATACAGCCACAGTCGGCTCAGATACCTGGTCATGAGTTACTATATCTTGTTGGATATAATCCAGTTCGGCCTGATTCACTCGTGGATGCACTTCTGGCTTTTTATACATGAAGACCCAAAAAGCCATCCAAACAAAACCAAGTGCGCCAATTACGATAAATGCCATTTCCCAACCCCAGGCCGCCGCAATGAACGGAATGGTCACAGGAGCTGCCAATGCGCCTACAGTAGCGCCTGCATTGAAGATGCTTGTAGCAAGCGCCCTGTCTTTTTTAGGGAAATATTCAGCAGTAGCCTTGATGGCTGCAGGAAAGTTCCCGGCTTCGCCAAGTGCCAGTACGAAACGGGCAAATATAAATAGGCTAACACTGGTTGAAATGACAAGTGTCGTATTATCGATTGTCTGGATTGTTTCTTTTGCGCCTTCAAAACTTGCTACCCAATTACCTGCTAGTATACCCGATGTTGCAATTCCACAGAATGCATGAATAACCGCTCCTATACTCCATACAGCAATGGCCCAGAGAAATCCTTTTTTAGTATCCATCCAGTCAACAAAGCGGCCGGCAAATAACATGGATATTGCATAAAAAATAGAGAACAAAGCGGTAATCGTTCCATAGTTACTATCGGTCCAATGAAATTCCGGAACAAGAAAATCCTTCCAGGTTAACGAAAGCACCTGCCTGTCGAGGTAGTTAATAGTAGTGGCAAAGAATAGTAAACCACAAATTGACCACCTGTATTTACTGATTTTTTCCGTTGCTGAGCCGAAGGCTACAGCTTTCGGCTCTTTCATTTGTGTTTGCATGTAATTTGAATTTATGGCCAGCAATTACAGGCCGGATTTATTTTCTAACCAGGCTTATCAGATTTAAAGACTCCTGAGTAAGTGTAGTGATCTTAGAATACTCTTTATTTTCAAGAATTTGTTTAGTAATCAATTTGCTACCCATACCTACAGCAGCGGCACCGGCATTGAACCAACCTCTCAGGTTTGTTTCTTCAGGTTCTACGCCCCCGGTGATGATGAATTTTAACCCACTAAATAGTTCTTTAATAGCGCTAACAAAACCAGGACCCACAATATTTCCAGGGAAGATCTTAACCAGTTTTGCACCCAAATTTTCTGCCTTGATTATTTCAGTTGGGGTCATACAACCAGGCACCCAAAGCAAATTATTATTATCAGCTACTTCTGCAGCATCTTCAACCAGGCCCGGGCTAATAATGTAATCAGCACCAGCATCAATAAAAGATTGAGCCTGTGCACCATTTTTAATAGTGCCAATACCTAAATACATACCCTTTAATTCAGTATCACAAACCTTACGCATAGCTTTAAAATTGTTCAAAGCAGCCTCTCCACGATTGGTATACTCTACAGTTCTGATCCCGGCTTCATACAAGGCTCTTAATACACTAATACTCACCTCTTCATCCTTATTGAAGTATAAAGGAAGAACACCTTGCTGAATAGTTAACTGCAGAATTTCCGACTTCTTATCTGCTACATTTGTAGTTGTTACACTCATAATTAGTTTAGATGTTTAGTAATGAAATATTAAAAATATTAAGGGTTTAGGCGGATGAAGATACAAACCTTACTAATGTTGTACATTGACATATAACTCAGATTCACATTTTTTTTACGCAATCGTTACCGGATACGGATTTCAAAAAATGTGTAGCTTGTACAATAACATCCTTTCTTTCAAATATTCTGCACAAAAGCATATTGAAAATCCCTCTAACCAAATTTTAATTTCAAAATCAGCAATATCTCAAATCTTACGCAAACGTTGCCGTAACTTTTTTGGATAAAATAGATTGTAATCTGTGTCCGCTAATTATTAATTATTGATATTTGCCACCATTATTAACCAAATAGCCGATAAAGTTCCTTCAGAACGTTATCATCATTAATCAAATTTCAGTACTGCACTATGTCTAAGAAAGTTGTTACACTTGGAGAGATCATGCTGCGTTTATCTACTCCAGGTTTTGAACGTTTCGTACAAAGCGACAGCTTTGATGTTACTTATGGTGGCGGCGAAGCCAACGTTGCCGTAGCCGTTACCAATTACGGCTTGAACGGTGTTTTTGTATCTAAAGTTCCAACCAATGCTATTGGTCAGGCAGCTATCAATCATCTCCGCCGTTATGGTGTAGACACTCAGTTTATTGCTCGTGGTGGTGACAGACTTGGTATCTACTTCTTGGAAACTGGAGCTTCAATGCGTGCTTCTCAAGTTATTTATGACCGCGCCGGTGCTTCTATCGCGGAAGTGGATGCTGCTGAATTTGATTTCGATAAAATCCTGGATGGGGCTTCCTGGTTCCATACTACAGGTATCACTCCTGCGCTGAGTGATAAAGCTGCTGCACTTACTGAAGCTGCATTGAAAGCCGCCAAAGCAAAAGGCATTACTACTTCTATTGACCTCAACTACCGTAAAAAATTGTGGAGCAAAGAAAAGGCTAGACAAGTAATGACCAAACTCTGCCAGTATGTTGATGTATGTATCGGTAACGAAGAAGATGCTGAAACTACCTTAGGCTTCAAAGCAGAAAACACTGACATCACTAAAGGTGAGCTAAGTTTGGATGGTTACAAAAGCGTGTTCACCCAAATGAAAGAAAAGTTCGGTTTCAAATATATCGCTTCTACTTTGCGCGAAAGCTACAGTGCTTCTGACAATGGCTGGAGTGCTTTGGTATATGATGGCAAAGAGTTCTACCAAACAAAGAAATACCAGGTGCGTATTGTTGACCGTGTAGGTAGCGGCGACTCTTTCGCCAGCGGTTTCATTTATGGTCTTGCTACAGATATGAGCATGGCTGATGCTGCTGAATTTGGTGTAGCTGCTTCTGCATTGAAGCACACAATTCCTGGCGACCTGAACCACGCTACTTTATCAGAAGTTAAAGACCTGATGAAAGGTGATGCTTCCGGACGTGTTCAGAGATAAACCTCATAAATCTTGAAAGGGAATAAAGAAAACAAATACAAATCCGTCCGGCCTTAGGCTGCGACGGATTTCTTTTTTAATTGTCTGACCCAGACACAAAACTCTAAACACATGATCATTGATACCTTAGACAATGCTGGCAAGTATGTTGGCTTGCACAAAAACTTTGCAAAAGCTTTTGAATTTATCAAAAGCCAAAACCTCGAAACCATTGAGCCAGGCAAATTTGAAATCGATGGAAAAGACCTGCACGCATCTGTATCCTTAAAAGATGGTGTACAGGCAACCGAAGCTAAATTTGAAGCCCACAACAATTACATTGACATTCAGGTTTGTCCTACGGGTTCTGAAACCTTAGGTTGGAAACCCAGAGCAAAATGTGTTGATCCTAAAGGTGAATACAACACCGAGAAAGATGTCATTTTTTACAATGACCAGCCCGATACTTACTTCCAGTTAAACGCAGGACAATTTGCAATCTTCTATCCTGAAGATGTGCACGCCCCAATGATTGGTGAAGGTCCAATCAAAAAGCTGGTGGTGAAAGTGAAGATATGAGTAATGAGTGATGAGTAATCAGTGATCAGTATTTGAAGTATCCTGTTTAGAGACCCTAAAATATTTTGTGTAAATAGACATTAGTAACTGCATTAGAGTTTGCA
>CBKWHA010000338.1:0-4781 GCA_966674115.1 uncultured Chitinophagaceae bacterium | reverse complement strand
AATCTACAATGTTCACCTCCAGATTGATGTTAGGCAAGCTGAAAAGAAGGCTATTGAAATATCGGTTTATATCCCTTATAGTGCGGAAATGTTCCTTCAAGCCATGGTATTTCCATAACGACTGCATTTCCCTTTCTTCCACTTGTTGATTTAAGGAGTTTAAAAATCCTGTCAACCTGGAAAAGAAAACACCGGCCATTTGGTCTTCAAGAATCTCGGGAACAGTAAAGTCCACTTGTATAATTTTCTCTAGGTAGCTTTCTGCGTTGACTCCAAAGTTTTTGGTCAACGCATCAATTACTACTTTTTTGTCATAAGCCACCAAAAAGCGGGTATTTGCCAGGTTCAAATTCAACTTGATGGTTCTAAATACCGCTGCAATTTCCTCGGGTGTAAGGCGGTCTAGATCATCAACCACGATGTAGAGGTGAATATTATTGGAAATTATAAGTTGGTCAGCTTTTCTTTTCGCTTCCTCTATAGAACTCGCATCTCCGTTTTGCAAGTAGGCTTCTAACAAGCCGCTGAGGATTTTGCCTGAAGGATTCAGGTTTGCAATGTAACCCAACGGCGAACAACCATTGAAAGCAATTGAAAAAAGTATTATGGAAGTGGACTCTAGTGGTGTGGCAACAGATCACTTACTTTATTAACCGGATAAGTTGCAATGCGCGTAAGGACATCTTTGAGATAAATAAAAGGATTGATGTCATGGAGTTTGCAGGTGCCCATCAGAGAATACAACATCGCTGAACGCTGAGCCGCTTCATGTGAGCCACAGAACAGGTAATTTTTCCTGCCCACAGCCACTCCTCTAATGCAACGTTCTACAGGATTGTTGTCAATGTTTAACTTCCCATCACTTGTATAAAGCATCAATTCATCCCACCTGTTGATGCTATAAGCCAGCGCCTGTGCTATGGCGCTTTTAGGCGGCACCTCTGCGAAAGCCTTTTGCATCCACGCTTCTAAAGCCTTTAAGATGGGCACAACTTCCCTTTGCCTAAGCTCATAGATCTGTTCCTTACTGAACTGCTGCTGCCTGCAGCTTCGTTCAAAATCGTATAAAAACTGAATTTGAGAGAGGGCATATGCTGCCCGTTCCACATCATTGTTCCGGGCTTCAAAGAATTTCCTTCTCGCATGCGCCCAGCAATGAAGCAGTGTAACGTTTTCCTTATGAGCAAACATCTCATAGGCTGAGTAGCCGTCGGTTTGTAAATGCCCCTGAAAATCCTCCAGAATGGCTTTAGGTCCTGCTCTTCCTCTGCCCATCTGGTAATCAAAGAAAACCAGATCCTGCAAGGAGCTGTGATACACCCAGAAGTAACCCCTATGTGTAGTGCCCTCTTTATCCTTGTCAAGTACTTTGATAGGTGTTTCATCCACATGCAGGTAATCGGTTTTGATCACTTCTTTTTTCAGGGCTTCATACAGGGGAGCAAGGAGCTTTGCCGTGCTGCTTACCCAATCAGTGAGAGTAGCATATGGAATGGTGATGCCTTCTCTTTTCAGGCGTTCCTGCTGGCGGTTGAGGGGTAAATGATCGATGTATTTATCAATGATCACCTGCGCCAGCAGACCGGCACCTGCTATGGCTTTGGGCAAAGGACGCTCCACCATGGGAGCAATGATGAAGCTCTGGTTGTCTTTACTTACGTATTTAGGGCGGATGATGCGCCTTACAAACAGCCGTCCGGGTTCATAATCCAGTTCTTCGGTGATCTCTTCACCAAGCCTTCTCAGCCCACTTACATCTGCCTGAGGTTCTATGATCACTTCCTTTCTGGGCAGGTGATCAGGAAGCTTCAGCCGCACAGGATGACACTTAGATTGTGTATCTTCTGTCCGGTGGCGCAGGTAAGTAATTTGTTCCATCTCCACAGTGCTGTTGGAACCCACCGCATCGGAATGCATCTGAAGTTGCAGTTGCTGGGGGTTATTGTTTACTGCAGTAAAGTGTTCGTGTTTACTGCCGAAGATGAGGCGCTGTAGTTCCTGGAGTTGATGGCTAAGAGAAGCCAGTTGCAACTGCAAGTTAGTATTGCTTTGCAGTTGCTGTTCATACAAGGTTTTATAATCGATAGTGGCTTCCATGCTTACTTAAAGCTACAACACAAGGAGCTAGAAGACAGCAGCACTGGATAAATTGAGGATAAATGGCACTGAAAAACTGATTTTTACAAAGCAGCACTTTGGGGATGTTGATAACGTCTTCTTTTTTTTACACTTGACAGTGAAATGCCCTCCAACATCAGCAGCAGTTGCTGGTGGGAAAGATTCTGAGTGGTGTTATCATCATTTACCTGGGGCAGTTCATAGGTGCCTCTTTCCAGTCGTTTGTGGTAGATGGAAAAACCATCACCTTCGAAGAGCAGCAGCTTGATCTGGTTGCGTTTGCGGTTAAGGAAAATAAAGATGTCACCGCTTAAAACATTGTGATGCATGTGCGATGTGACCATGCCGCTTAAAGAGTCAAAATGCTTCCGCATATCGGTGATACCGGTGTAGAGAAAATAGCGACAGTGAGTGGAGAGATGTAACATGGCCTTAGAGTAGCTCCTTGATAAAATCTGCAGAGGGTTGCTGGTGAAACAAGAGGCGCTTGCCATCCCGGAGTACCAACTCCATTACGGCAGTATGGGTAAGGGGTGCTTGAATATGTAGGGGAACAAAGGATGCTTGCTTGCTGCTTCCTTCTCCTTCATGATCCCGGTATACTTTGTACCAGTAATGAAACACATGGTAGCTAAGGTTTTGCTGCCTGCAATATGCTTTTTGAGAAAGACCACTTCCTTTCCACTGCTCTATCATGGAAAACATCTCTGTGCGGGTAGAGGTAGGAGCCTGCATATGCATACCGTTTTAGGCAGGTAAAACTATTGAACCCTCATGCCATAAACAATAGGGTGTTTACCGGTGGCTTACTTTGCAATGACTTTAAAGCGCGACAAGAATTTCAGGTGTCGCTTGATTATCTTGTTAAGTCTATTAGCCTTAGTTAGCCAATTTACTTTTTTAAGTCCATTTACTATTGCTTGTAGAAATTGGCGGTGAATCTCTTCTGGACTGATCTCGGAGTATGCCCAGGGGTTGAACTTTATAACCTTATATTGATCTGGGAAATCGGAATAGCTACTGGAAAGTTCCTTTTCAATCAAAGAAAGGAGAGTGGTTTTTCCGCTTCCCCATCTTCCTGCAATGCCAACCACTAAACTTTCTTTTTGGTTGCTGTAAGCCTTAACTAGGCTTTTTACAATCTGGCTTGCAAATTTATTACGACCCAAAAGGTCGTTGTGGGCTATACTGTCGGCTGATAGGGTACTCATTTCTGTTCGAAGTATACAAATATAATCTAGGCGAAAGTTAGTAATTGAAAATATTACACAAGACCAAATTATCGAATTCTATAATGAATTGTCTTGCATTATAGAATGTAAATCCTTAGCTTCTTGTTTCTCCAAAAGTAAACTGATCTGCCGCATCTAAATAAAAATGAAATAAAGCACTTAGTAATGGTGATTCAGGCTTTTTAAAAAAACGAATGCTTAAATAAGAACTCCTAAAAGAATTGGATTTAGGCCAATAAAAATAGCCCTTATAGGGCCATTTTTTATATTAATGCTTTCCAAGGTGGTTCTGAGATTTTGTAGTTTGTTTTTCTGAGTTTCTAGCCAATTTTTTTTCCATGATTGCCTCCTTTTTTAGTTTTTGTTCCTGTTCTGGAACAAGTGGTTTTACAATTGATATTTCTTGTCCTCCAATTAATTTCTGTACTTCCTCTACTGTATGCTTGGCATACATTGCTGTTAATAAGAGATAAAAAAGAACTACAACTATGGTACACAGCCTCCTCCAACCTTGGGCCACTAGACGTGCTATGTAAAAAAGAAAATATAATATATCATAAAAAATGCTTCAATGATCTTCAATAAAAGTTTATATGACCTGCGTCAAATACAGATTGTAATTGCTGCCCAGAAATATGAAATTTGCAGCAAATCAGGAGTCATCTGCAGCTAATTAAGCATAACTTTAAATAGAACTCCGGCAAACACCAGGTAAAGAAATGAAAGGCATCAATGCTGCTGCCAGGCAGAAGGGGCAGGCTTACTGGTCAGGGATGGGCTGGATATGAAGAGGTGAATATTCCCACAGAGTTAAGCATCAATAGCCGTGATGACGGAGCACCAGGGGAGTACAAGGCTACGGAGTCGATTGACTTTCTGGATGGCTTTGAAAGCAGTGCCACAGATGTCTTTAAGGCTGATATAGTAAGTGTAGGTTCCGGAAGCAGCGGGGATCGCTTAAGCCTTTTGAGGAAAAAAATATAAAAAATGCAGTGTTAGCAAATGTCAGTGTGCCAAGTAAAATATTAAGAAAAATGGTTAAAGATGGTACTGGACAATAAAACTAGGATTGTGAAAAAGTACTTGCCGTTTGTTTTATTTGGAATTGTGATTACTTTTTTTATAGTAAAAATTTTGATTGAAAACCAGATATTAAAATCTAATCATAGATACACTGTGGCAATTATTAAAAAAATTTCAGGAGCTGTTGATGGAGGACCGGATGCTGATTTTGAATATTATGTGTATGGGAAAAGCTTTTCTGGATTTATTGAAATAAAAAATTTCAAAAAGAAAGTAAATGTAGGTGACAGTTTTTATTTAAAATTTAGTACATCGTCTCCCAGGATTTCTGAGATACTTGTAGATATGCCAATTAAATGTCCGATACAGCAGATCCCAGATAGTGGATGGTCTAGCATTGAATTATTA
>CBKWHA010000337.1:0-4789 GCA_966674115.1 uncultured Chitinophagaceae bacterium | reverse complement strand
ATTGACTGAATCATTTCGGTAAACAATAAAATTCATTTATAAAATGATTACTAAGACATTTTGTCCTAAACGTACATATACTTTTTCCTTCTTTATTGCGGCAATCATGGCTGTAGTTGCACCAGTTTTCCTGACAAGTTGCGGGGGTAGTGCTTCTGGCAATGCAAATACAGAAAGTGCAGCAGCACCGGCAAAAAGTGAACTGGAAAAAGAAGAATTGACCCTAGGCTTTATAAAACTTACAGACATGGCTCCATTGGCCATTGCTAAAGAAAAAGGCTTTTTTGAAGATGAGGGTTTATTTGTAAAACTTGAAGCACAGGCAAACTGGAAAGTGTTGCTGGACAGGGTGATTGCCGGAGAGCTCGATGGCGCTCACATGCTTGCGGGTCAGCCTATTGGTGCAACAATTGGGTTTGGTACTCAGGCAGAAGTTGTAACACCTTTCAGTATGGATTTGAATGGAAATGGCATTACTGTTTCCAATGAGGTGTGGCAAAAGATGAAAAAGAACATACCTGTAGAAAATGGCAAACCAGTTCACCCAATAAAGGCTGATGCCTTAAAGCCGGTTGTGGATGAATACAAGCGTCAGGGTAAACCTTTTAAAATGGGAATGGTGTTTCCTGTTTCGACCCATAATTATGAACTGCGCTACTGGCTGGCAGCGGGTGGTATTGCACCGGGTTATTATACTTCTTCTGATGTAACGGGTATGACCAATGGTGATGTTCTTTTGTCTGTTACTCCTCCGCCTCAAATGCCCGCCACAATGGAAGCCGGAACCATATTCGGTTATTGTGTAGGTGAACCCTGGAATCAGCAAGCTGTATTCAAAGGAATTGGTGTTCCTGTATCAACGGATTATGAGATCTGGAAAAATAATCCAGAAAAAGTATTTGGTGTAAGTAAAGCCTGGGCTGACAAGCATCCCAATACATTAGTGGCACTTACAAAAGCTATGATCAGAGCTTGTAAATGGCTGGATGAAAACGATGGTGCCAACAGGAAAGAGGCCGTTGAAATTTTATCACGTCCCGAATATGTGGGTGCAGATAAGGAAGTAATTGCCAATAGCATGACCGGCACATTTGAGTACGAAAAGAATGACAAACGCCCCATGCCTGATTTCAATGTATTCTTTAAGTACAATGCTACCTATCCTTTTTACAGCGATTGTATCTGGTATCTGACGCAAATGAGACGTTGGGGCCAGATCGGGGAATCAAAAGCAAACGAGTGGTATGTAGAAACAGCCAAGAAGGTTTATCTACCTGACGTATGGATGAAAGCTGCCAAACAACTGATGGAAGAAGGAAAATTGGCCAAAGAAGATATTCCTACCACTGATGGATTTAAAGCACCAACCAATGAATTTATTGATGGAGTTGAATACGATGGAAAAGACCCAGTTGGTTACCTGAAAAAATTCAAGATCGGATTGAAATAAGCAGATCTTTTAAAAGAGTCAAGGCGAGTTATGAATTAACGCGCCTTGCTTTCCTTTTTAACCAATTATTTTTTAAAAGTAATTTTTATGAAAGCAAAGGCTATTAACTTTTTCAATGTTACTGGTATGAAGTGGGGTGTTCCTCTTGTTAAAATGATCTCGGGGGAGGATATTTTGGAACAATTAAAATTAATCATTAAATCTGTTCTTACGCCTGTAATAGCAATTCTTTCTTTTTTGATGATCTGGTCGTTTGGTGCCAGCCGGGTAGAAACCAGCCTTGGTCAAATTCCCGGGCCAACAATGGTTTGGCAGCAGGCAAAACAACTTTGGAATGAACACCTTTCCGAGCGACAAAAGGCTGATGCATTTTATGCCCGCCAGGAAGCCAGAAATGAGGCAAAACTGAAAAGGAATCCAAATGCTTCGGTTCGGATTGTTGATTACACTGGTAAGGCAACTTATATTGATCAAATATTTACCAGCCTGAAAACTGTATTCATGGGTTTTATCATTGCTTCATTGATTGCTTTGCCGATTGGTATCATTGGTGGATTGAGCAAGTCATTTATGAAGGCAATTAATCCGCTGGTGCAAATCTTTAAACCAGTGTCGCCTTTAGCATGGTTGCCTATTGTAACTATGATCGTAAGTGCTATTTATGTAACCAATGACGGCTTTTTTCCTAAATCTTTCATCATTTCTGCTATTACGGTTTCGCTTTGTTCGATGTGGGCAACATTAATCAACACGGCTCTTGGCGTTTCATCAGTAAATGAAGATTATATCAATGTAGCCAAGGTTTTACAGCTTTCTCCTGCCAAGAAAACCTTTAAAGTGCTGTTGCCTGCAACGCTGCCCTTAATATTTACCGGATTGAGAATTTCTCTGGGGATTGGTTGGATGGTGTTGATTGCTGCAGAAATGCTGGCTCAAAATCCCGGATTGGGCAAGTTCATTTGGGACGAGTTCCAGAATGGTAGCAGTCAGTCACTGGCCCGTATTATGGTTGCCGTTTTCACTATTGGTCTCATTGGCTTTATGCTGGATCTGATTATGGTGCGGCTGCAAAAAATGGTAAGTTTTGACAAGCGTTAAGTTTAAAATATTTTATCCGCTAAACTGTTTTGCATGGCATTGCTCGAATTAAAAAATGTAAACAAAAGCTTCGGTGAAGGGAAATTCTGTACCGAGGTTCTGCATAATATTAACCTTAGTATTGAACAAGGTGAATTTGTTGCTATTGTTGGTTTTACCGGCAGTGGGAAAACTACATTAATAAAGCTGATAGCAGGTTTGCTTTTTCCTGACAGTGGTGAAGTGATTTTTGAAGATAAGCCAGTGGCCGGCCCCGGGCATGAAAGGGGAGTTGTTTTCCAGAACTATTCCTTGCTGCCCTGGTATACTGTTTTTCAAAATGTGGCGCTTGCGGTGGACGAAATTTTTCCCAACTGGACTAAGGAGCAGCGTGCCGAACATGTAAGGAGGTATGTTGACATGGTAAATCTTTTGCCAGCCATCAATAAAAGGCCGTCTGAGCTTTCCGGCGGTATGCGTCAGCGTGTTTCAGTTGCCAGAACGTTGGCCATGAATCCACACATGTTGTTGATGGACGAGCCATTAAGTGCATTGGATGCATTAACCCGAGGAACGCTGCAACAGGAAATAATCAATATATGGAACAATGATAAAACAACCGCCCTTCTAATTACCAATGATGTTGATGAGGGTATATTGATGGCTGATAGAATCATTCCACTGAATCCGGGACCAAGAGCAACATTGGGGCCTGAATTTAAAATAAATATTGAGCGTCCACGTGATAAAACTGAATTGAACAATAATCCGGAGTTTAAAAAGGTGAGAACGGAAATCATTGAATACTTGATGGATATTGGTGCTGAATCCAAAACTAAAAACTCGAAGGAATACCGGCTGCCTGATTTGAAGCCGGTGATGCCTGGTACTAGATTCAAAACCCGATTAACTGCTTAAAATATTTTCACATGAATACTGTTTTGGAAAAAGAAAAAATGGTGGAGAGGGATTCGATCAGCGAAGTGATGCTTGAAATAAAGAATCTGAAGAAAGTGTATCCCACTCCAAAGGGTGAATATGTTGTACTTGATAATCTGAATCTTGACATAAAGAAAGAAGAGTTTGTTTCCATTATTGGTCATTCCGGATGTGGTAAGTCTACATTATTGACAATGATTGCAGGATTAAATTCTGTTTCAGGCGGCGAAATTTTATTGGACGGAAAACCTGTAATCAAGCCTGGGCCGGATAAAGGAGTAGTATTTCAGTCTCCCAGTTTGTATCCATGGATGACTGCTATTGGTAATGTTTTATTGGGGGTGGGGCAGGTTTTTCCACATGCAACAAAATCTCAGCAACTTGAAATCTGCAAGTATTATCTTGATAAAGTCGGGCTTTCCGGCGCTTTTCATAAAAAGGCCTCAGAGCTTTCACAGGGGATGCAGCAGCGGGTGGGAATTGCGAGAGCCTTTGCTTTAAAGCCAAAACTACTTTTACTCGACGAGCCTTTTGGCATGTTGGACTCTTTAACGCGTGGGGAATTACAAGAGGTCTTGCTGGAAGTTTGGAATCGGGAAAAAATTACAGCTATTATGATTACTCATGATGTAGATGAGTCTATTTTCTTAGCTGACCGGGTAATTATGATGACTTCAGGCCCTAAGGCCCAAATAGGCGATATACTTGATATTCCTTTGGAGCGTCCAAGGATAAGAAAACACGTGATCGAGCACCCGGATTATTATCATTACCGAGGCTACCTTATCAATTTTTTAGAGCATTAACAGATTTGTTGTTGATACTGGAATTTCTGCTTTTGAAAAACAGGCTGTTTGATTGACAAGCCTGTTTTTTTATTTCTCCACATTTTCCTCGTTGAGTGATTTGATAATAATAGTGTAAAGTAGTAGCCGGCAAAACGGCTACTATGCATTTAAATTATATCTATGTATCAAATCTTCTGAGTATTTTGATGTAAGCGAGTTTTGTGACAATGTATATTAATGCATATTAAATTAAAAAATATGATCAAATTTGGTCAAACCGGTTATTGTTGAGGGAAATCAATTTATATTTGTGATGTAGATCATAAAAAAATAGATAAATTGTTTCAGAGTTTTAAATTTTAGTTACATTAAACATATTTAATCTATTTGTTAATCTTTATACCAATTTTTTCCAGCCAATTGATAAGCTTTATTCGCTCAGGCTTTGTGTTAGGATGGAAAGTGTTGATTTACAGAAACAAAAAGCCTCGTCCGGAGTCGCGATCCGGGTCGAGGCCAGGATTTTAAATTGCTC
>CBKWHA010000336.1:0-4791 GCA_966674115.1 uncultured Chitinophagaceae bacterium | reverse complement strand
TATACCATTATCGTACAGCGAAGAGCTATCGTTAGGTTTCTTACGATATATTTTAAAAGAATATCCATCATAACGATTGAGGCCCGACATGGTACCCAGCCATAAAAACCCATCTGCATCTTTTAAAATGGCATTCACCTGGTTATGCGAAAGACCATTAGAAATATCAAGTTTGGAAAAATTATTGTGCTCACTTTGAGCAAGAACAAAAAGCGATTGTAACAGCAAAACAATCCAAATAAGAAAACGCATCAAATCAAGTTAACTTAGGAAAAAATCTTGCACCACTAAGCACAAAAATAGGGTCTGTATTCTCGTAAATCGGAGATAAAGTTAACAAAATGAGTGGGATTTCAGCCTCCACATTGCTACATTATCATGAAGAAAAGAGCCCACTGTAGACACAGCAGGCGTATTGCCATATGTATATGTAAAAAAGTATATTCTGCTATTATTTACATTTTCAAATAGGTCCTTTTACCAATTAGTTTACCCCAATAAAACATCTTTACTGATCAAACAACATCATCCTGTACTTTACTCGATCTGTATTTTTTTCCCCCCAGCTATCCTTGCCCCATCAGTGTCGTACAGCGCCAAATAGTAGATACCAACAGGTAAATTACCAGTAGAAAAACGGTAGGTGGTCGTACCTTTTTGCAAGGACAGATCAGTGCTCCATACCCTTTGGCCTGTACTATTGGTAAGCGCCAGGTGCGCTTTTTGGGACGCTAAAGAAACGATGGTAAGGGTAAGGCGGTCCCCATTGTGTACCGGATTAGGGTAGGCAGTCCAGCTATGCTCCTCTGGCCGTTGCCGATTTACCTTAAGAATATCACTATAGGAAAAACGGCCATCAAGGTCATATTGTTTCAGCCGGTAAAAGTTGGTCCCTTCTACAGGATTGTAATCGATAAACTGGTACTTTCTGGTACTTGCACTATTGCCTTCCGGGGCCTTGCAGTTGCCGATTGCCTGGAAGTTTCTGCCATTAGTGCTGCGCTGTACGTCAAAATGGGAATTGTTGGTTTCCCCATCCGTAGACCACTGCAACAACACGACAGCTCCCGAATCAGCCCCACTGAACTGCAAACCGGTTACCGGCAAAACCGTAGCAGCCGTAATGGTGAGGGTGCGGTAAGCTGAAATGTCCACCGGATCGGAGGCAAAGCCGCCGTATTCCACCACATAGCCCTGGACAAAGTCCCGGTCCGTATTGATGCTGTAAAAGTCGTTCCATTTGCCAGGCTGCCCCCACACAGAGGTGCCGGAATAGATCTCCCCATATTGCTCCCCGGTCTCGCCATTTGCACTAGTGCCCCAGTTGTTGTTGGGTTCTCCGGCAGACCAGTTCAGATACATACCGTTTACTGCGGTAGGGGTAGCACCAGCATAAGCAGACTGGGAAAACTGCGTGCCTGCCTCTGGGCCGGTCACCCAATACCACTGGCCTTCAGTCTTGCTCTGGTTACTAAAACTATTGATGCCTGTAGCAGCCTTGATCTCCTCATAATCGTCGGTGCTGCCGATCCAGCCGCTGGCTGATAGCTTTTCATGGATCACGTCATTTTCTTCCTGGGCGGTAATGGTGGCCAGGTAGCCCTGCAGGCCAAAGTACGTGCGAGAGGCTGCCGCCGCCCTGGCCTGGTGCCAGGAAAGGATATCGGTAGACAAAGGACCAAAGGGAACAAATTCATAGAAGTGGCCATTGGTGGCAGAAATCAGGTTACCTAAGGAAAAGACGATCGCCCTGTCAGCAGTGCTACTGGAGGAGGAGGAAAAGGTAACCGTTCTTAGTAGCGCCTGCCAGTCGGCAGCAGTGGCCGTGCCGTTAAAAGCAAGGACACCTGTTGCAGCATCATAGGCAGCACTAAGCCCGCTGGGCAGCGTACCTGTATAAGACAATACGTCTCCGGAAGAAAAATTGGTAGACACCGAAACCCGTGCATCAGTAATGGAGGTAGCAGACGTAATAGTAATGCTGTTATCTACTATAATGGCCGGAGCCTGTAAGGTGTATGGGTTGGTGGTAGCAGAAGTGGTTATGCTCTGGGCCGTTGAGGTAGTACTGGTAAAGCAAAGCGCAAATACCATTTCCACTGCAGTTCCAATGGCGCGTATAAATTGTTGCCTCGTCTTGAGGCAACATAATAATAATATTGGTTTTCTCATTGGCAATAGTGGTTTTATAGAGTAATCAAAAAAAACTGATCATTCATAAAATCACTAACATCACTAAATGATTTTATGAATGATCAATACACAGGATATTGAATGGCTATATAAAAAGCATATCACATTAAATAATAGCTCCCTGTAGACACAGGGTGCCTTAACGATTGCTTGCCAGATACTATCTAAAATTTCATTTCCTATTCCTTTCCCATACCCTCTTTTACTTTTCCTACCAAGTCTTGATGTTCGGATTCAAAATTAGAAATGCAGCTATTAAGACAGGGGTGTCAAATGTTGCATTTTAGGGTATAAAATGTTACTCCGCTAATAAAAAAATTGATTATCAATAACAAATGTGTGGCCAAAACTAACACGCCAGGTACAGAATTTTAAATACGCCAGTCCCAAACAGCTACCTAGGTTTTACTCAGGAAAAATCAGAGCCGGCAGCAGGTACAGGATCAGAAGCTCAATGAAATGAGCTTCTATCATTTCACCGTGAACTCCTGAATACAACTCCTTCCACATGGTCTCCGACAAATATCCTTGCCATATTTGAAGTCTTATACCATCCAGGCTTCACCTTCATATCATCAGTTATAATGACCCCATTCAAGGTTAAATTATCAAATATTACATTCTATACTTTCCGACTCTCATTATAACCCGATATGACCAATAACTCGCTGTTGCTTCCATTATAAATAACATCCTTGAACAGGACATTTTCCACTCCCCACCCTGGTGAAGTGCAATACTTGCTATTGAAAATTACAGAAGGATCAGCATAATAGCCCCTAATAATTGGATTGCCAGTGAATTCATCAGGACATCACTTTTAAGACATAAGCATAATCACCCACCTTTCTCTCTGGCAAGGTTACCTGCAAACCTTTTTCATCCCTTGTAAACCTTAGTGGTGCATCCATTCCTAACAACTGAACCTGCTGAATTCGTTTTGCATAAAGATCATTACCCGAAGCCAGGCTTTTGATCACCACCTTACCACTTTCGGGCCATCCAAAAAAGGTAGCATACAAAACGTCTCCCCTCTCAGTGAACCGAATATCTTCTGAAGTGAAATTCCGGGCTGCCCCTTCATTAAAACCCTGGCCAGTCAATGGTTTGGCATTGGCTATGGATGGCCCTTCACCAAATATTTTCCAGGGACGGGTAGCAAAAATAGCCTCACCATTTAATTGGATCCAGCGGCCAATATCCTGGACAATAACCAGCTCCAGTTCATCGATGCTACCATCACCACGTACCGGAATATTCAACAACAGGTTACCATTTTTACTCACCACATCCACCAATTGATTCACCACTTCGCGCGCACTTTTATAACCTTTTCGATCGTAAAGCCGCCGATCGTAATGCCAGCCACCAATACAAGTACAGGTTTGCCAGGGCAAGGGTTCAATATTATTGCTGGCACCTTTCTCTATATCCCAAACCATGCATTTACGTTGTTGTTCATCAAGGATTTTTCCATTTATGACGGCCTCTAACTTTCCATGTCTTTTAATGCTATCGTTATACATATGTGCGGCAATACGTAATCCTGCATCACTAATGGGCCACAAAGGCAGGGCGGTATCATCAAAATACACCAGGTCGGGATGGTATTTGTTGATCAGGTCCACTGTTCTGTTATAAAAATTTTCACAATAAGCCTTATTGGGCACGCTAACGCCTTCACCCCAGTGCCATTGCTTATGGATGTTACGAGAGTCTTCGCTACCACTGCTTAAGGGATGGTTTTGTGCGTAGAGATCTTGAGGATTAAAGCCTTCCCACCAGGTGCCTTTTCCATCCATTTTGGTGAGTTTGCCATCATAAGGAATACCCGCCAGAGGGCCGTGCCTATCTGCCCGCTGCGCGGTTTCATACCAGGTCCAGGCATGGGCCGCGTGCACACTCACCCCAAAGCGTAGCCCCTGCTTTTTTGTTGCCTTGGCCCAGCCACCGATCAGATCCTTTTTAGGCCCCATCTTCACAGAGTTCCAGGGTTGATAGCGGCTGTCAAAATTGTCAAAATTATCGTGGTGATTGGCCATGGCCATAAAGTATTGGGCCCCTGCCTGTTTGTATAAGGCTAACAGTTCCTCAGGGTTCCAGCGCTCAGCCTTCCACTGATGGATCACATCTTTAAAACCGAATTTGGAAGGATGGCCGTATTTCTCAAGGTGGTATTTATACTGTTCGCTGCCTTCTTCATACATACTACGGGCATACCAGTCGCCATACTCTGGCTGGCATTGTGCTCCCCAATGCGCCCATATTCCAAATTTGGCATCCCTGAACCAGTTTGGCACTTTGTATTTTTCCAGAGAATCCCAATTGGGTTTAAACGGGCCTTTGGCAATAGATTCGCCTAAAGCCTGCTCACTTAAGATATTACCGTTTCCTAAGGCCCTGGATAACCATAGTGAGGGAATGACTGCTGCCATTCCCTTTAATAATGTACGACGTTCCATTGATGTATTGAAATATATGATTGAATTAATTTGATTAAATAAATTCTTAAATAAGAAATTAACACTAAAAAACCTGTATCATTGGTAAGTAAACCCGGACATCTCAGTCCGAGATTCTGTTAGAACCGTGCATAAG
>CBKWHA010000335.1:0-4806 GCA_966674115.1 uncultured Chitinophagaceae bacterium | reverse complement strand
TATGGTTTTTGGATTGGCTTTTACAACAGCATCTATGAGTTCATTCTGTCCAAAAGGCATGTCCATGTCAGGTTTGTCAATTCCTTCAGCATCGTAGGCATTGTCATTCCATGTGTATTTATTGTAACCGTGTGTCCATCCACCAACAACAATCGCAATATCAGCTTTTTTAGCTGCGGCTACAGCCTCATTGATCAATTGCTGGTCAGGTCCTGCATCCTTGGTTATAGAATAACCAGCTGCAAATGTGATTCTTGTTTTATGGCCAGCTAATGCTTTGAGGCCATTCAAAGGAGTGATCTCATAGCGTGTGCGTACCTGGGAGCTGCCCCCACCTTCTGATTGCAGCCTGCTAGCATTGGCGCCAATAACTGCAATTGACTTTACGGAAGCCTTCTTCAACGGCAATAGATTATTATTCTTTAATAGAACGATTCCTTCTTCTGCCACTTTCAAAGCCGTTTGGGTATGTTCCTTTGTACTGAAAGCCCCTTGCTTTCTTTTGCCAAACATGTCCGTTTTGTGCATCACATACAGTATTCTTTTTACTTTTTCATCGATCAGTTTTTCATCCACCTTACCTGCGCGTACCAGTGCAATAACGGTGTCGCCTAAATAAAACTTCCCGTAATCAGGATTAGGAGGCATATCAAGATCTGTCCCCATTTCCAGGTCAGTACCATTCCAGAGTGCTTCCATTGTATTGTGTACGGCGCTCCAGTCACTCATCAACACGCCTTTAAATCCGAATTCCTGTTTTAATATTTTATTCGCCAGGTAGTCATTATGCGTACAGTACTGTCCTCTGAACTTATTGTAGGCACCCATAACAGTATATACGCCACCTTCCTGTACAGCAGCTTTAAAACCGGGTAAATAGATTTCCCGTAAAGCCCTATCACTCATGAGAACATTGATAGTAGTCCTTCTTGTTTCCTGGTTATTGGCAAGGAAGTGCTTGGCACATGCAGCTACGCCCTGGTCCTGCACTCCTTTGATGTATCCCACAACCATTCTTGATGTCAGGAAAGGATCTTCACTCTGATATTCAAAGTTTCTCCCGTTTAATGGTGACCGGATAATATTCAGACCAGGACCCAGGATTACATCTTTACCTCTGAAAGCCGCCTCACTCCCCAGTACAGAACCGAACTCGTATCCCAGTTTCGGATTCCAGGTAGCCGCAAGACAAACACCTGTTGGCAGGTAAGTGGCACTATCATTTACATGATGATTACCAGGTTCCATGCGAACGCCATGGGGACCGTCGCTCATCGTTAACATTGGTATGTTTAATCTTTTTACGCCAGCAGATGTAAAAATAGAATTGCCATGGATCATGCCTACTTTTTCTTCCAGGGTCATTTGCTTTATTTGCTGTTCGATTTTCTGGTAGATAGCATTATCTCCCTGGAAGATAGCGGCATCGACATTTGCTGTTTGCGCTTTTGCCTGCCCACCAACCGTCATCAATGCATAGACTATACCCAGTGAACAAGATGCTTTTACAATGTTTCCTTTCATTTGTTTTATTTTGACTGCGATTTATTTACTTACATTAAGTACTTTTTGGAATTTTATATCTGCAGAAGATGTGCCCGCCATCAGTTTTACTTTATCATTTTCCAATACCAAATTGCGTGATGTTTCATTCCAATATCTTAGTTGATCTGCAGTTAATTGCAATTGAAGATTCTTTTGTTCACCAGGTAATAGTGTAACCCTCTTGAATGCCTTCAATTCTTTTTTAGGCCTTGTGACTATTGAATTCAAGTGCTGTATATACAACTGCACGACCTCGTCACCTTTCACCTTACCTGTATTCTTAACTTGTACGTTTACTGTAATAACTCCATTTTCTTTTAAAATATCTGCTGATGTTTTAAAGTCTGATAAAGTAAACGTCGTATAGCTTAATCCATAACCGAAGGGGTATAAGGGTGTTCCCTTGAAATACGGGTATGTTCTCCCATTGCGAATGTCATAATCCAACATAGGAGGCAATTGTTCGAGAGAACGGGGCCATGTCTGCACCAGTTTACCGCCAGGATTATAATCTCCAAACAAAACATCGGCAAACGCTGTACCCTGTTCCTGGCTATTGTGTGTCATGTGAAGAATGGCAGGTATATGATGTTGCGTCCATGTAATAGCATAAGGACCTGGCCTACCCAGGGCAACGCCATGTAATACTTCAATATGTCCTGTACCCTTTATGCCAAGCCTGGGTATAGAAGGATTTGTACCCAAACAAATGATCTTTTCTTCAAGTGTTAATAAGGAAAGAATATTATCTATCCGTATTTCTATATCCAGATCTGGATTTTTAAATGGATACAGGTATTGTGCATGCAATGTCGTACCTGCCAATAGCAATATAAAGGATATCCTAAAAGTTTTAATTTTTAAAATGGTCAACATTACTTCTTATTGAAAGTGTGAATATTCCATTTCACGGTTCCCTTAAAGGGATCCTCAACCAGGGTATTGTTGTTTATAGAAATTGGGGACAAAATATTTTGCGCGGGCAGACATACAAAACCCTTTGCGGTTGCATTGCCTGTATTGTAAACTACCAATTCTAAGTTATTCCAGTCCATATCCTTTGTTGATTGTGCCAGTTTCATATGAGGGATAACCGCTCCGTCTCTGACAAGGATAACTGCCGGTATTTTTCCACCTTTTATTTTATTCCAGCCACCGTTGTACACTTCACCAGTTTGATAGTTGATCCATTTTCCCTTAGGTAAGTAAACATCCCTTTCATATACACCATCCTGGAAAAATGGAGCTACGAGTATATCTGAACCAAACAGGTATTCATCTTCAATATTCCAGGCGCCCGGATCATCGGGATACTCCACAAATAAGGCTCTTACCATAGGCAGCCCGTTTTCACTGCAATGTTTAGCCTGCGCATAAACATAAGGCATCAGCTTGTATTTCAATTCTGCGCTCAGGCGGTATTCATCCAGGAATGACTTGCTGTATTCCCATGGCTCTTTGGGAGGCTCACCATGACTACGGGTGTGAGAGGTCAGGAATCCAAAAGGCGTCCATCTCCTGTATAGTTCTTCAGGTGTCTTTAAGACAAATCCGCCTATGTCATGGCTCCAGAAGGAAAAGCCGGATAGACCAAAAGATAAGCCACCCCGTAAAGAAGCTAACATTGCATTAGAAGTGTTCTCGGCATCGCCACCCCAATGCACTGGATACCGTTGGCTACCGGCCCATGCAGCTCTTGCCCAAATAATGTTATCTCCTGTGACTTGTTTGGTGATTTCAGCTACTGCTTTGTTGTACCTAATGGGATATAAATTATGCTCATAAAAGCCTGATTTACCTGATGAATATAGACCATATGGCGGTGCGGCTTCCCCGAAGTCCACCTTTATAGCACTCACGCCCATGCGCAGTAATGTATCTAATTGGTTCTTGTACCAGGAAACGGCTGCAGGATTGGAAAAATCAAGTACTACATCTTCGTAAGGTGTTACACCTTTTGCATTATGTACATAAAGCTTTTTGTTTACAATTTCAGGGTATAACCGGTTCTTGGGAACGAAATAGGGTAATTGCCAAAGGGAAATGCGATGACCAACATTCTTCAGATCGCTGATCATCTTACCCGCATTGGTAAAACGGCTGGTAGAGAACTTATAATCTGTTCTCCAATCGGTCTCAAACCAACCTACATCAAGGTGAATGACGTCACTGGGTATTTTATGCTGGCGCAGTTTCGCTGAAATATCCCTTACTTGTTTTTCAGAAGAATACGTGATCCGGCTCATCCACAAGCCAAAACTCCAGAGTGGCGGCATCGGGGATTTACCAGTGAGGTTTGTATATTCATTCAATATCTCTTTAGGATTTCCAATAAAGATGAAGAGGTCTAATTCATCGTCACCAATCATAATTGAGTTAACCTCATTGTAGGATGCACCTATATCACAGGTAATCGGTGTAGCAGTATGCATAAACATACCATAACCATTGCTACTCATCAAAAAAGGAATGGGCTTGTACATGGTAGGATTTTGCACTCCATTGGCATCGTCTGTCCAAAGCACCACTTTCTGTCCACGCTTATCTAACCTTGAAAAGCTTTCCCCACAACCGAAAATCTTTTCTCCGGCTGAAAGAGTAAATGAAGCGGCGAAGCTTTTGGATAAGTCTGTTGAACGTTGCATGTAAGAAAATGGAACTACAGGTGTATAGGTTCCTTTATTATCTATATTGTGGTTGGTTGATGTAAGCAGTTTGCCTGCGGCATCTCTAACCTCAATGCAGAAAGGATAATCACGAATAATAACAGAGCCGTAAGCGCTGGTATATATATGAGCTCCTTTAGCTGTTGAATACTTCCAGGAACGATCAATTGACGGTTCTTTCACCAGCATAAGGCTATCTGTTTCATTACCAGGCTGATTCCCCGTTTGAACACGTAAGCGAAGTGTACGTGGTGATACGAACTGGATGGAGAAAGGTAAAACCGGGTTGACATCGTATTCTCCTTCCGGGAATACAACCCCATTATGCGCACGCAGAACAGCCAATTCATTATTAAAAGCCATGCGCCGGAAATATTGGTTCCTTTCCCATTTTATTGTACCAGAGACCTTTGAGGAATTAAAGCCGGCGAGACTATCACCTAAGAAATAAGTATTTGCAAAATTTCGGAAGTCAGGACTAATATCAATGGGCTCATTGATCAATGCAGGCATCTGGGCCTGCACACATTGTGTAACCAATACAGCCGATACAATTAATCCTGTTTTGAATTTCTCAGATGATACAATAGCTTTG
>CBKWHA010000334.1:0-4821 GCA_966674115.1 uncultured Chitinophagaceae bacterium | reverse complement strand
TGTTATTTCTAATAATCAAGACTTCTCGGCGCTTGTTACCATATTTTCATTAATTAAATAGCTGAATACAAATCAATGGTTTCTCCTTCAGCTACTGTTACCATAGCTTTTTTGTAAGCAGGCTTTTGACCTTGTACAAAACCTTTCTTTGTATAACGAGTTTTATTCTTTCCTGGAACTACAGATGTGTTTACATCTATAACATTCACACCATAAAACTGCTCAACTGCTTTCTTGATTTCCAGTTTGTTTGCTTTCCTAGCAACCTTAAAAGCATAGCGGCGCAATTTGTCTTGCTGCAGGTTTGCTTTTTCAGTCAAAATTGGTTTTACCAATATTTCAGAAGTTTTCATCTGATTTTAGTTTGAGAATTTGATAATCTGCCTACTAGCTCCTTAAGCAGCTACTTCAGCTTCTGCACCAGCAAATATTTTTGCAGCGCTTTCTGATAACACAATTACTTCCGAATTAACAATGTCGTAAGTGTTTATATCGCTCAACAACACACCCAATACAGATGGTACGTTGCGGATGCTCAGATAAACATTTGCATTGTGCTCAGGAACTACATACAACGCTTTTTTATCAGCAACATTGATGCTTCCCAATACATTCAGGAAATTCTTTGTTTTAGGTGCATCGAAATTCAGGTCTTCAACCACATAAATTGCATTTTCTTTAGCCTTGTATGAAAGAGCTGAGATCTTAGCCAGATCCTTTACCTTACGGTTAAGCTTAATGTCATATTTATGAGGCTTAGGCCCGAAGATGGTACCACCACCTTTGTATAAAGGGTTACGAATGTTACCCTTACGAGAACCACCAGTACCTTTTTGACGGTGCAGCTTGCGGCTGGCACCTTTCACTTCAGCTCTGGTTTTTACTTTATGCGTACCTTGACGTTGAGCGGCCAGGTATTGTTTTACTGCGAGGTAGATAGCGTGGTTGTTCGGCTCAATTCCGAAGATATCTTCGGGCAGATCAACAGTTCTACCTGTTTTTTGTCCTTGTATATTTAATACTTCTAATTGCATGATTACTTCTGGATTAAAACGATTGAACCATTGTGGCCTGGAACAGAACCACTTACCAAGATGTAGTTTTTTTCAGGGAAAATCTTAACAACCTTCAGACCTTTAACTTTTACACGGTCCTGCCCCATACGGCCGGCCATGCGCATGCCTTTGAAAACTCGGCTGGGGTAAGAAGAACCACCGATAGAACCTGGAGCTCTTTGACGGTCGTGCTGGCCGTGAGAAGCCTCACCAACACCACTGAAACCATGGCGTTTAACAACACCCTGGAAACCTTTACCTTTCGTAGTACCGACTACTTCAACTTTTTCGCCTTCAGCAAAAATGTCAACAGTAATAGTATCACCAATATTTTGTTCCTGATAAAAATTCCTGAATTCTTTTACACACTTTTTAGCCGAAGTATTGGCTTTTGCGAAGTGATTTTTCTCTGAGAGTAAAGTGTGTTTTTCCTTTTTATCGCCATATGCGATCTGTAGGGCAGAATAGCCATCTGTCTCCTGCGTTTTCACTTGGGTCACAACGCATGGACCAGCCTCAATGATCGTGCAGGCGGTTTGTCTTCCGCTTGCATCGAAGACGCTGGTCATCCCAATTTTTTTACCAATGATTCCTTTCATTTTCTTACGGTTTTCCCCCGCAAGGTCATACAAGACATTCTTCGATGCAGACGTTTCCATCTTTTTTATTCACCGAAGGGTCAATCCTGGTTCATCACCGACCTTTTCCTTTATCCGTCCAGCAGACGGGCCTATGGCTTCAGAAGTACCGGCAACAAACAAACCTCGAAGGGCTTGTTTATATGTTAACTCTCAATCCTGTTCAGAATCGGGAGAATTTTACTATTTCAGAGCTCTTTTCTCCCGCCACTCCTGACGAGATTGAGAGATGACTTTCTTTTATAAGAACTATCCGGATGATCCGTAAATAAATCCGGCAAATCTATTCTACGCCTTGATCTCAACTTCAACACCTGAAGGCAAATCAAGCTTCGACAAAGCATCTACAGTTCTTGATGAAGAAGTATAGATATCAAGCAAACGCTTATGTGTTGCTAACTGAAACTGCTCACGGCTTTTCTTGTTCACGTGAGGGGAACGCAAAACTGTAAAAATCTTTTTACGAGTAGGCAAAGGAATTGGTCCTGTTACTACTGCCCCTGTGCTGCGAACAGTCTTTACTATTTTCTCTGCTGATTTATCCACCAAATTGTGGTCGTAAGACTGTAATTTAATTCTAATTCTCTGTGACATAAGTCCAAACCCATTTTTGGAATGGGAGTGCAAAGGTAACGGTCTACTTGAATATCAACAAAGTTTTCAAAACTTTTTTTCTCAAATAAATGGTTAAATGCCGTTACTTGCAGCCCAATTATTACTTTCAGCTAATATTTTCGATGCAAACAAATTCCAATCCGGCAGGAAAAAGTAAAGGAAAGATTCTTAAGCTCATTATTAAAATACTGATCACCACCCTTTGCTTTTGGTATATTTCCAAAAAGATTGATTTTACTGAAGTGTTGGATGCTTTATTAAAAGCAGACTGGTTTATTTTATTAATTGCCGTTTTGCTTTATGCTCTTTCCAAATTGCTCTCAGCTTTCCGTTTGAATATTTACTTCCGTAATATCTCTCTTGTTATATCTGAGTGGGAAAATATTAAACTTTATTGGTTAGGGATGTTTTACAACCTCTTTTTGCCTGGAGCTATCGGTGGCGACGCTTATAAAGTCATTATTCTGAATAAGAAGTTCAGGTCATCGCTCAAAAAAACCAGTTCGGCTGTTCTTTTAGATCGGTTTAGTGGGTTATTGGCTTTAGGGGTTATTCTTTCTACATATGTGGTTCTGGTGATCAATGAAACACTTGTTAATGTTGTTATGGTAAGTGGCGCTATTATAGCTGTTGCCTTATTTTATTTAGTGATCCGTTCTTTTTTTAAAGACTTTATTGCAGGTTTCTGGCCTACTTTCCTGTGGGGCCTTGCCGTTCAGCTTTGCCAGGTGGTTTGTATCTACTTTATTATGGCCAGCTTACAAACACCCTTACAACATGAATGGATCCTCATTTTCTTACTAGCCTCTATAGTTTCTGTATTTCCAATTTCCCTGGGAGGAGGGCTAGGAACAAGGGAGTTGGTTTTTGCAGAAGGGGCACGTTTCTTCCACCTGGATCCGCACCTGGGTGTTATCATTAGTCTTCTTTTTTATTTATGTAATGTTTTAAGTTGTGTATGGGGTGCATACTTTATTTTCCGCGATCCTTTGAAGAAAGTAAGGATGCCTGCAGATGAACAGGACCTGCAACCCCGATCTGCAGCATCATAACAAGCTTTTCATAGTAACTGTCACTATGCAATAAAAATGGCCGTTGTCAACGGCCATTTTCTCAATATTTACTAATTGGTTTTGATAATTATCCTGGTTAAACGGCCTAAGTCTTGATCAAAGCCGCTTCCCTCAATTAATTGAACTTAACGGTATCGACAGTTGTAACCTTGTTATCGCTAACACCAATACCTGTTTTCACCTGTTTTTCATAAGTAGTATCAGTGGGCAGGAAATGTAAGTCATAGGTACCTGCATTCAGCCCTTTAATTAGGTAGCCACCTTGCAAGCTAAATGTACTGGCAATTGTATCTGGACCCTGTATCGCTAATATTGCTGTCTGTATGGAATCAGGCCTGATATATCCTTTTATGCTTCCACCGGCAGCTTCGAGTATAGTACGAATAACAGGTTTAAGCATAAATTTACCATTACCTGTCTTGTGGATGGATTTAGCCACATCGAAGTCTAATAGAAGTTTGTAAATGATATCCCCATTTACTTCTTGATGGATATTAAGTTTCAAACCTGATTGCTGGGCACTTGGCGTTTCCAGTTTCATCGTTGAGCCATTGACTTTTACATAGTTGTTTGGCCCTAAAACCAGCCTGATCTGTTCAATTTTTCCTGAGCTTAATTCAGCATCTGCCAGTAGAGTATCCTTGTCATTTACCAATTCAAGTAAATCATAGGTTCCTCTTTTTACATTGCTCAGACTGATCCATTCATCATCATTAGTAGTATGGTTGATCAGGATGTCCTGAACATCTATCAGAACTTCCTCATAATCACCAGGATCATCAGTTAAATACACTTGTAATCTGGGTTTGCCGTTTGATTCGTTTTTAGAGCAGGAAACAAATAAAAGGGTGAATGCTGCCAAGAAAACAGCGGAGAGCAGTTTAATGCTTTTCATAAAGTACATTTTGCGCAAAGCTCTGCAAAAACGATACCAATTGTTAACAAATATGAAAAGGGCTCCACCAAGAGAGCCCCAGTCCAATTTCCCTATTAAGTCTTTCACGGCCATATAGGCCTTTCGGATATCACTGATTTCAAAAACGGGAAATCAAAACGATTTTATTTATAAACTAAATAAATGCCTGATTATTGTGTTTCGATGCTTACTTATAACATTACCTGCCAAAATGGTCTGAATAGGTTACCTAATAAAAAGCCCCCTTCTTCATAAGGGGGCTATTAACTATATAAATGCTATTTTAATTAATCAGCACTTACCTTGCCTTTGCTCTTTGCGATCACTTCTTCAGCGATGTTGTTTGGAGCTGGAGCATAATGAGAGAACTCCATGGTAGAAGATGCACGGCCAGAAGACAGTGAACGAAGCTGTGTTACATAACCGAACATTTCGCTCAGCGGAACTTTAGCTTTGATCACCTGTACACCAGCACGGGTATCCATACCTTCCATCATACCACGACGACGGTTCAAGTCACCGGT
>CBKWHA010000333.1:0-4830 GCA_966674115.1 uncultured Chitinophagaceae bacterium | reverse complement strand
AGGGAGGGCGCTGCGAGGCATGTGCCGGTGACGGAACCATCAAAATAGAGATGCCTATTCCCACGGCAGACTCTATATGAAATGGCACTGCAGCAGAATCTGCTACATTTATAAATTTAATAACCAGTATTGAATTGATAAGACCTATCATCAACGAGCCGCTATCGCCCATAAAAATCTTTGCCGGATGAAAGTTAAACAGCAAGAAGCCGAGCAGACTGCCCGCCATAGAAAAAGCCAAAAGTGAATATGAAGGCAATTCCGCCAGGTAAAAATAAGCTCCAAAAACTAACATGGACAGCAAACCCAGCATACCAGCCAAACCATCAACGCCATCTATTAAATTATAAGCATTAATAATAAGGATAATGGTAAAATAACTCAAACCCAGGCCCACCAATTCAGGAAGTTTTGTGATACCTAATATTCCATGCATGCTATCAATACGAATACCGCCCAGGTGAACAACAATTGCGGCTACTGCTAACTGGCAGATAAACTTCTTGCTTGCTGAAAGTATCAGAATATCATCCTTTAAACCAAGAAAGAAGATAATGGTTGCGGCTGCAAAAAAGTATTGAAATTCAGGATTGGTCTTATTAGAAATAAAAAATAATGTTGATAGAAAAAAACCAATGAAAATGCCAACACCTCCTAATGAAGCAATTGGTTTTTTATGGATCTTACGATCGTCAGGTATATCATAGAGTTTTTTCTCATTGGCTATTTTTATGATTGCAGGTATGGCTAAAAAGGTTAAAATAAAGGATACGGAAATGGCTAAGAGCATAAGTACCATAATGCAGTGGTTTATCTGGGGCGTAAAAATAACATTAACTATCGGAATTTAATATATCAATTATTGTTTATGTTTTATTAAGTGCTATACATTAGACAGCATAATTGCGCGTGGGCTTCTTGTATAGGAATAAAATTTCTCATTGTGGTTGGTGTTTAAGATTGTAGTATCATGTGAAAATGTCAACAAGCAAAAATATTATGCCAACGGTTCAATACCATATGAATAAATTATCATCAAAAAGTTTAAAAGTTATATATTAAACGATAACAACTCATCGGTAAGCTTTTTTTCAATTTCCAATAACCATGCCTGATATATTTCAATTAAAAGACTGCAGTAAAGAAATAAATTCCACGTGTAGTTTTTTATCTACATGCCAAATTTTATATCTATTCGGAACGAAGGCTTAATTCTTGGCGGGCGGCTTTCCGTGCAGGTAGCCAGGATGCTAAAACAGCTATTACCAAAACAGTGATACCAACTAGCAGGAAATCGGCCAAGGACAATTTGACCGGGAAATAATCAATAAGGAATGTGCCGCCCTGGAGGGGAATTAATTTGAAGTTGATTTGTAGGACTGCCAACGCGACAGCCAACAACATACCAGTGCTCCCTCCTATTAAGGCAAGCAATAATCCCTCACTTAAGAAAATCTTTTGAATGAAAGACCTCGTGCCGCCTAAAGCGTGCAAGACACTGATATCCTGCTGTTTTTCCAGTACCAACATGGTCAATGCTCCAATCATGTTAAAAGCAGCAACTACCAATATCAAGGAAAGAATAGCATAGATAACCCATTTCTCGGCCCTCATCACCGAGTAAAGGCTTTGGTTCTGTTCATAACGGGTCTGAACAAGGTAATCCTTTCCCAGCAGTTTTGACAAATTTTCCTTTATCTCATCAGGGTCTGTTCCTGGCTTTACAATCAGTTCGGCCGCCCCATACTGATCTGTCCCCATGCCAAGCATTCGTTTAACAAACTGCAGGTTGGTTATAGCGTATTTATTATCAAAATCCTGCTGTATCAAAAATGTCCCGGATGTATTAATAGTATCTGCACTAATAGACTCCAAAGGATTAGATAAGCTGACATCATTTTTTTTGGGAAGGTAAACCACCAGGGGAGAAAGGCTTCTGTCGCTCTGCACGGCCACAGCATTTTCTATTCCTGCACCCAAAACTAAAAGCGGATTATCGGTATCTCCTATATAAAAGTTCCCTTTCACAACGTTCCTGGATACGCCGGTAACTTTTGCATATTGATCATCCACTCCTTTTAAATAAATAATGGATTGAAATTCTCCATTTTGCAACAAAGCTTTTTCTTCTGCCACTAATGAAATATTCATCACCCCCTTCACAGACCGGATTTTGTTTAGCTGGGCTTGAGTTAAGGTGATCTGCTTGCCTGCAACCGGCGAAATCCTGATGTCAGGGTAAAAAGATGAATAAAGAGATTTTACCAAATCTTCAAAACCATTAAATACGCTCAAGACCAGGATCAGTGAGGCCGTTCCTATGATAATGGCTACAATACTGATCCAGGCAATGATATTAATGGCGTTCGTAGTTTTTTTAGCCTTAAAATAGCGCCAGGCGAATAGGAAGTTCATAGTCTAATTATTACTGCTCCCCTGCATCTGTTTCATTCTTCGTTCCTTGCTCTCCTTTTTTTATTTCCTTGAAGATCTCTTCCATTTTAAAAACATGATCCAGTGTATCATCAAGGAAGAATTTTAATTCCGGTATACGGCGCAGTTGCTGCTTCACCCTTACAGCCAATTCCTTTTTTATTTCCCATTTCTTCTCTTCGATCTTCTTCAATGCTGCTTTAGCATCAGTCTGGAATATGCTCAGGTAAATTCTTGCCTCCAGAAGGTCGGGAGTGATTTTAACCGTTGAAATTGAAACCATTCCGCCGTTGACCATATTCAATCCCAAGCGCTGAAAGATGTTGTTCATCTCTTCCTGGATCAGCCCACCTACTTGTTTTTGTCTTTTTCCTTCCTGCATATATTAACCTTTATTGGATGTAAAAGTAGTTACTTTTGCCGCGTTTAAGACATCAAACCCTGGTTCCTTTCCCAAAGAAAGGGAGCGCCAATAAACTGAATCCTAGGTGGCCGAGTGGTGAAGTCGAATACAGTATTATAACCATCATGAAGAAATACGGACGAGTTTTTCGATACCTGAAAGATTACAAGGCACAAGTTTTTTTATATTTCTTGTTCATTGTTCTTTCCATTGCTTTTTCCATTGTATCACTTGGTATGCTGATGCCTTTTTTGGATCTTATCTTTAAAGGGGCACAATCCGGCACAAGTCATCTCATCAGTGAAACCAGCAACCCAGCGGTCAAAGCATTCAAAAACTTTTTGTTTGACCAGATAGCAAAAGGAGGAAATGGTATTGAAAGTAAATCCAGGGTACTTGGCCTGATATGCGTGTTGATCATCGTTTCTATTTTCTTAAAAAATCTATTCTTATATCTTGCTTTATATATTTTAAACCCGTTAAAGAACAAGGTCGTTAACCGGATGCGCTCGGCATTGTACGACAAAATACTTCAATTGCCTATTGGATTTTTTACAGAAAAACGTAAAGGCGATCTCATCAGCCGGATCACCAATGACATGGGTGAAGTAGAATCATCAGTGGTTGGCACGCTGGAAGGCTGGATAAGAGATCCAATCACTATTATTATTAATCTTACTGTTCTGTTTATCATTAGCCCACAACTTACCCTTTTTGTTCTTTTGATCATCCCTGTTGTTGGTATCATAATCGGTAGAGTATCCCGCTCTTTAAAAAAACATTCTTCCGAAGCAGCTTTACATTATGCAGACTCGGTTTCTGTTTTAGATGAAACGCTGTCAGGTCTTAGGGTCATCAAAGCGTTTAACATCGAGCCTCTTTTACGCAATAAGTTTTTTACCATCGATAAAAAATTATTAGAGGCCAAAAACAAGATCATTACCCGTCGTGATATGGCATCACCCATGTCTGAGTTTTTAGGTGTAATGGTTTTTTGCGGTATCCTTTACTTTGGCGGAACACTGGTATTGAACGGGAGAATTATGGAAGCATCGACTTTCATTACTTACCTGGCTTTATTTTATAATATCATCAACCCGGCAAAATCACTTTCCACTTCGTTCAGCAATATGCAGAAAGGAAGCGCTGCCATTGGTCGTATAGAAGAAGTATTGAAAACAGAGAATACGGTAGATGATAATGAGGACGGCAGGAAGCTGGAAAGCTTCCAAGATAGTATTGAATTACGCAATGTTTCGTTTGGTTATGATGGCATTACTGTTCTGGAAGACATCAACCTGAAGATAGAAAAGGGAAAAACAGTAGCATTTGTTGGCTCGTCAGGAGCGGGCAAGTCGACCTTGGCAGACCTGATACCCCGTTTTCATGATGTGACAAGCGGAGAATTGCTGGTTGATGGTATCAATATAAAGGAATACGCGCTCCGTTCTATAAGAGATCAAATCAGCATCGTAACACAGGAACCAATCCTGTTCAATGACACGATCGCGGCCAATATCCTGTTGGGCAAGCAAACTGCCACAGGTGAAGAAATTGAAGCTGCGGCCATGGTAGCCAATGCCTACCAGTTTATTACCAAAAAAGAAAAAGGATTTGAAACCAATATTGGCGACAGGGGAAGTAAGTTAAGCGGTGGCGAACGCCAGCGCTTAACTATAGCCAGGGCTGTGCTGAAAAACCCTCCGATTTTGATCTTGGACGAGGCAACTTCTGCGCTGGATACAGAAAGTGAACGACTGGTGCAGGATGCGATCAACAATATGATGCAAAACCGTACCTCCATAGTAATTGCCCATCGCCTGAGCACCATCCGCCATGCCGATGAAATTATCGTACTGCAGAAAGGTAGGGTCGTGGAGCGGGGCACCCATCAGGAATTACTGAAGAAGGGAGGGTATTATTACCGGCTGGTGCAGATGCAGGAAGTGAAATAAGGTACGAGGTATAAAGTTAGAAGTACGAAGTAAGGTTTT
>CBKWHA010000332.1:0-4854 GCA_966674115.1 uncultured Chitinophagaceae bacterium | reverse complement strand
TGCAAGGCTTAAAAAATATTGCTGGCAGTAAGATCAACATCACCTACAGTCAAGGCCACAAAGTTGAAAGGGGCGCAACTGCTGATGCCAGTTTGATTCAGCAAGCGGCAGAGGCAGCATCAAAAGCTGATGTTGCCATCTTTGTCGGTGGATGGACGCATGATGCTTACGATTCAGAAGCCAATGACAAACCTAACATGCAAATGCCATTTGGACAAGATGAATTGATCAAAGCTGTATTGAAGGCCAATCCCAAAACCATTGTGGTTTTAATGGGTGGCGGGCCTATGGATATGAGTCAGTGGGTAAATGATGCGCAGGGCATCATCCAGGCCTGGTATCCCGGAATGGAAGGTGGCAACGCACTGGCCAAAATCATTTTCGGGCAGGTAAATCCTTCCGGCAAACTTCCCATGAGTTTTCCAAAGAAATTAGAAGACGTTCCTGCCCATAAACTCGGCGCTTATCCTGGCGATGAGCAAAAGAATGAGTATTACTTTGAGGACATTTATGTGGGTTATCGTTATTATGATACCTACAAGGTAGCACCACAATTTCCATTTGGTTTTGGATTATCCTACACCACATTTAGCTACAGCAATCTGAAAGTATCTGCAGCCAACAGAAAAGCAACTGTAACCTTTACAATAAAGAATACAGGCAAAGTTGCAGGCGCAGATGTAACCCAGGTGTATGTTCACCAACAAAAGTCTTCACTGCCGCGACCGGAAAAGGAGCTCAAAGGCTTTCAAAAGGTATTTCTTCAACCGGGTGAATCAAAAACAATAACCATCACCTTGGATGAAAACGCTTTTCAGTATTTCAATGATAATTTGAATCAATGGGTTTTGGAGCCAGGCAAGTTTGACATTCTTGTTGGTGGTTCATCAAGAGATATAAAATTGAGGGGTACAGTGATCCTGTAATTAGGCTGTTGCTGCTTATACCTGGTAATATCAAACATATGGGAGATAAATAGGAAATAAAAGCTGAATCGTATTTGGCAAGCAATCGTAAGGCCCACTGTGTCTACAGGGGGCTATTCTTTGATCATACTCAAATTCATTGCCATGAAAAGAATTCTTTTGATTGATGATGATGCAGATGATGGTTTGTTCTTTAAAAGGGCATTAGAAGCTGTAAGTAATTCCATTGTTCTAAATTGGAAACAGGATGTAGATCATCTCTTTGAGGCCATTGACACTTATAAGCCTTTCCTGATCATTATAGATTATTATATGCCCAAGAGGTGTGGTATAGACCTCTTGAAACAAATAAAGATCCATCCTGATTATAACCATATACCAGTGATCATGTGGAGTACATCCCTATTACCCCATAATGTTATAGAAGCATATAGGGAAGGTGCGCAGGCTTTCCTACAAAAACCATGTACTTATCAACAGTTGGTTCAAGAACTCAGTAGTATTTTAGAGCAAAATGGTATCTTGTTTCCTCTTTGAACAGGGCATACCTATTGAAGATTTGTTATTTTGTCTCTTTACTTAGCTTGCCACAAGGTTTTATGCGCCTGCTCTTCCAAAGGAAATTATTTTTTATATTTTTACCTCATGGGGCCATCTTCATCTGACGTAAAAGTGGGGCTTACAGACGAAAGCAATCATCTGTCAGTTGAAAGTCTATTTAGCCTTTATTATGCGCGCCTTTGCTATTTTGCTTTCAAAATGATTGGTGAGCGGGAAGCCGCTGAGGATTTGGTTCAGGAAGCTTTTGTTAAATTATGGGAACGTCAAGACGATTTTACCAGCGAATTATCTGCAAAAACCTTCTTATATGTAACTGTCCGTAATGCCTGTTTGAATAGGATCCGGCATGAAGAAGTGGAGAAAAAATATATCAAAGCTCATAATTCAGAAGAAGTAGAAGAAGAAAAAGGGCTGCAGCAAATAATCCAAGCCGAGGTACTAGGTGAAATTCACAATGCCATTGAGGCGTTGCCGCAGGGCTGCAGGCAAGTTTTAAAACTTGCTTATTTTGAAGGGTTGAAAAATCATGAAATAGCAGAACAACTGGGAATATCTGTAAATACCATTAAAACACAGAAAGCAAGGGCATTGCAGTTACTACGCCTTAAACTGGATATAGGCGCTTACACTTTGCTAACTATTATACTTTCTCATCCTTGATATATTTCACCTGGTTCGGCAGAAAATTTTAAAAAATCTTTTTTTCTTTTCACCCATTTTTATTGTTAAGGTGTTTATATAATTATCAACCCTAACTATGGATCAATTTGATTTTGCCTTTCAAAGGGCTCAGACGATTTATAAATACCTAAAGAATGAATTAAATGAGGAGGAAAGACATGAACTGGAAGCTTGGTTTTCAGCTAGTGAAGAAAACCGCAGATTATTTGAGCGGCTTACAAACGAAAATGAGCTGCAGGATGAGCTGAGATTTTTTGAGCGTATTGAACTTTCAAGTGCGTGGCAAAAGATAGCTGCACAAACGGAAGGGAAGGGTAAGGTGGTTTCTTTACAAGCCAGAAAGCGCCGTTGGTGGTATGCCGCCGCAGCGGCAGTTATATTATTGATTGGATCAGTTGTTGTTTACCAGCTATCTATATCTAAGCCAACTTCGACAGATATTGCTAAAAAGGAAGCAAAAGACAATCGATATAAGAATGATGTGCTGCCAGGAGGCGATAAGGCTGTATTGACGCTGGCGGATGGTTCTACCATTGTACTGGATAGTGCAAAAAATGGTACGCTTGCCCAACAGGGCGCTACCCAAGTGATCAAGCTGGGTGGAAAGCTGGCATATGATCCTACTGGTACGGGTTCTAAGGAAGTAGTGTACAATACGATAACCACACCAAGAGGCGGGCAGTACCAAGTAGAATTACCAGATGGCAGCCAGGTATGGCTCAATGCCGCTTCCTCCCTCCGTTTTCCCACAGCTTTTGCCGGGAAGGAAAGAAGAGTAGAGATCAGTGGTGAGGCCTATTTTGAAGTAGCCAAGAATAAAGCCATGCCCTTTATTGTCAGTGTAAATGGGGCAGAAGTGCAGGTGCTGGGTACGCACTTCAATATTATGGCGTACAATGAGGAAAAGGCGGTAAGGACTACCTTATTGGAAGGCTCTGTACGCTTTGTAAGTGGCAACAACGCCAGTTTACTGAAACCAGGCCAGCAATCACAGTTGTCAAAAGAGGGACAGGTGAACGTGATCAGCAGTGTGGATGTGGACGAAGTGATGGCCTGGAAAAACGGTATGTTTTATTTCGAGGGTGAAGATATAGAAACGGTGATGCGTCAATTGGCTCGATGGTACGACGTAGAGGTGGACTTTAAAGGCCAGCAAATAGATAATTTATTTTATGCTAAAATTCCGCGAAGTTCAAAACTATCTGATGTTTTAAAAGTATTGGAGCTTACAGGTAATATAAAGTTTGAGATCGAAGGAAAGAAGATTACTGTACTGTAGGAAATAGATTTTCAACAAGAAAAGGCTATTAAAATAAGTGATGAACCCAAAAGAAAACCGGAAGTACTGGGCATACTTCCGGGGAAGAAATTGGGATTAATCCAAAGTTAGAATCATGTCATCTTTTATTGTTTAACCCAAAATCAAAACAAATTTATGCATTTGATTGTTTGTCGCAATCTCCTTGATCGAAAGGGGATTGGAAAAACTTTGTTAATGATGAAGTTAACTGCTATTTTTTTGCTTGCCATCTGCCTGAATGCTGCTGCCAACGGGCATGCCCAGGGGGTCAGTATTTCTGAAAAAAATATTTCTTTAGAAAAAGTATTCAGAGAAATTGAAAGACAAACCGATTACACATTCGCCTACACAAAACTACACTTAAAAAAAGCAAAACCGGTAACGATCACCATCAGTAATGCGCCTATTGAAAAAGTCCTGGATCTATGCTTACAGGATCAACCCTTTACGTACACCATAGTCAATAGAATAGTTGTCATAACTGATAAAAAAGAGAAAGCTCTGAAAGAGATGTTCGTTACTTTGCCGCCAATCCCTATTCGTGGCATTGTTAAAGATGGAAGCGGTAAGCCCCTCGCTGGTGCTAATGTTACGAATAAGAACACAAATACTACTGTTGCTACTGACACCAGCGGCTCCTTCTCCATTAATGCCTCTGTGGGCGATGTCTTAATCATCACTTTTGTCGGCCACCAACGTATTGAATATAAAATAACGCGCGACGTTGCGGCGTCTTCCCATGCAATTAATGTTACACTTCAGCCAACTAATTCTTCCATGGATGATGTGTCTGTAATTGCGGTTGGTTATGGAAAACAAAAGAAAGAATTCCTGACTGCATCTGTAAGCTCGGTTTCCGGCTCTGAATTGGTAAAAGCACCTGTATCCAACCTAAGCACGGCATTGAAAGGTCAACTCTCAGGATTGGTGGTAAGGCAGAGTACAGGAAAGCCCGGTTCTGATGGTTCTGTACTTACGATCAGGGGCATTGGTACTTATACCGGTCAAACCGCACCGCTTATTATGGTGGATGGTATTGCCAGAGATGCGTTTGATGACATCGACCCAAACGAAGTTGCTTCCGTAAGTATATTGAAAGATGCCTCTGCAACAGCCGTTTATGGCGTACGCGGCGCAAACGGTGTTGTTTTGATCACTACCAAACGTGGAAAGCAGGGAGCTCCGTCTATCAATCTTACTTCACAGACAGCTGTTTCCTCTTTTACAAATTTCCCATCATTCGCCAATTCGTATGATTATGCAACCGTTATCAACGAAAGGGCAATGCAGGAATACTGGGTCAAACACGCGAAGGATCCGGATATACATACCTGGGATGATTTTATTACTAAGCGTGATGCTAACTGGAGAAATGATGGGTCGCTT
>CBKWHA010000331.1:0-4887 GCA_966674115.1 uncultured Chitinophagaceae bacterium | reverse complement strand
AACAAGCGTACAGGTATACTACAGCAGGTGCAGAATGCAAAAGGTATCTTACCCTTACACAATGGGCCCATAGTAGAGCAAGGTGTAAATAACTTCGCCAATTGCACACAACGTTTTGATGGTAAAAATCTGATCATCGAATCAACATTCGACAGGAAGAGTAGCTATAATGTGATGCAATGGACCATCTATCCATCTGGCTGGGTAAAATTAAAAGTGAACTATTTCCCCGGTGCCTACTTTACTGATTATGTGGGTATAAACTTCTCATTTCCTGAAAACGAGATCAGATCAGTGCAATGGATGGGATGCGGTCCTTACCGTGTATGGAAGAACCGTATGAAGGGAAACAGTTTCGGATTATGGGAAAAATCCTATAACAATACAGCTACTGGCGAACCACCAGTAATTTATCCGGAATTCAAGGGCTACCACTCCAACCTCTACTGGTGTAAACTGATCACTAAGAACCAACCCATAACAGTGGTTACTGACCAAGAAGGTATTTATCTGCGCCTGTTCACACCTCGCTTTGCTAAAGATCCCTACAACAACATGACACCGGTATTTCCTTCCGGAGATATCTCATTTATGCAGGGCATCTCAGGCATCGGAACAAAAACTCAGAAAACAGAAACTACCGGTCCTATGGGTATGAAGAACATTTATTACGACTACGAAAAAGAACCCCGAAGGGCTAAAGAACTCGTGTTGTATTTTGACTTTTCAGGAAAATAACCTCTACAACTGTCTTACATAACATAGAATTGTTTCTGGTTGTGTATTACTTCTGTTGTATAGGTTTCATTGATCACCTGCTTCAGGTCTCTTTCAATTGTATAGCAGATGGCGGTCATAGGTGTATCTGTAGGTTTGTTTTCAAATGGGTCTTGTAAATGAATGGCCATTTTCTCAATCAAAAAGAAAACGGTTGCAATGGCTACTAACGTGGGCACAAACAACATGATGCCAAATACCTCTATCAAAGCAAAAGGCAAAAGTGTAAAGAAAATGATCAGGGAAAAATGAATATACAGCCCATAAGTCGCAGGGAATACCGTATTCTTTATCCGCTCACATTTACCCATAGCATCAGTTAATCGGGTAAGGGTTTTATCTATTTCCACCTGCTGATAAGCATTGATCCACCCGTTTTCTAAAGCTTGTTGTAGTTCATGACCATGTAGCTCCAATAATGCCATTGGTACATTGGAGTAATTTTTAACATGGTTCAGATCCCTCTTTAGTAAATATTTATCCAGCCCTTGCAAAGCGTTCTGGTTCCGGAGGCTTCTACTTAAACTGAAACACCAGGCTATTTGTCTTTTTATAAATCTTTGCTTGAAAAAGAAAAGTTCGTCACCCTCATATGCTTCTTTGCTCAGCGTTTTTATTTGCCGGGCTAAGGTCCTGCTATCATTAACAATGGCACCCCAAATTGTCCTTGCTTCCCACCAGCGGTCATAGGCTTGATTAGAGCGGAAAGCCAGCAACAATGAGATTACCGTACCCATGATCATAGGCACAGATAGAGGTATGGAAAATCTGGACAAATTAAAGAACTCATAGGTTAATGCGATTGCTGTAGCATAAAGAGTAATTACGGTGAGCTCTATCCTGATTTTTCCAATGATATATTTAAAAGGAATGTTTTTTTTTAAGAGCATAAAATATTAGTTTAAGAATAACTAATAAGCGGATTTGTTAATGGAGTAGACTCAGGGGTATTGTATTGTTCATCTCCAAAAAGCAATGCAGATAGGATCTGATACTCTGAAAAGGCTTCATTGTGTAAGGGCAGTTGGTGTAAAGGTACCTTGCACTTATGAATTATTGGTGTAAAGTCTATCGATTGTGGCAGTGGCTTACCATATTTATAATTGGTTAGCATGTAAATGGCATCGATCTGATAACCTTCAATGAAATTATTTACATAGCGTAAGGTATTACCGTAAACAAATGTAAATCTGATGTTATCTATCGAGCTGTTGTATTTATTACTGAGCATATGGCAAGCTTCTTTAAAGTTCGCTGGTACGGCATGGTAAGGTTTGTTTTTTCGTACAGATAACAAATCGCTGATGCCAGTAGGAAGGGTCAGCATGTGAACTGCATGGATAGTAATCTTCTGGTATTTGGTATCTCTAACAATATTGTGGATGGGCCATAAGGATTGTACGGTTAGGTCAGTGGGCAGTAAAACTTTTTTCATGTCTTTTAATTTTCCTGCAAACTGCACTACCCAGGTAAAGAGCCGGTAAATATGGCGTAAGAGTTATATAAAAATGTGGTAAGAAAATGGTAAAAATATAATCTTTTTATGCGGACAAGGTTTTGGGGATCTTAACAACAACTTCTGTGCCTTTGGTCTCCACAGAGTCAATATGTATGGTTCCTTTATGAAGTTTAATAATATTTTGTGCCAGTGGTAAACCAATTCCATAACCTTTAGAACTTTTAACGTTGGATGCTCTGAAAAAAGGATCAAAAATATAGGGCATGTCATGCTTCGGTATACCAATGCCTTTATCTTTTATAATAAAGATGATATGTTTGTCAGAGGTTGCCAGCGCCAGAGTTACCTGTTCACCGGTAGAATATTTGCAGGCATTTAAAACAATATTTGATAAACATAGCTCCAGTAAATGAAAGTTACCCTGTATAGTAAGCTTACTGATATGCTCAGGCTGTAGGCTGTAATCTGTAACAAGCTTGCAATCCGGATAAATACTTACGGCTACATTTTGAGTGCTTCTGAGTAATTCATGTACATTGATCGTTTCGAATGATAGATTACCGGTAAAACCTGATTGGGCCAGTTCCAATAAACTTCTGGTTATGTTTTTCAATTTCTCAGCCTGGGTTAAAATTACATGTAACCCTTGTTGATATTGTTCTTGTGTTCTGGTTTTGGATAAAGCAAATTCAGCTTCGCCAATGATAGCTGTCAATGGTGTATTTAATTCATGTGAGGCATTACTGACAAAGTTGTTCTGGGTTTCAAAAGATGTCTCAATCCGGCTCAGCATATTATTGAAAGTATTACCCAACTCTGTTATTTCATCATTACCGTTTCTTATGGCAAGTCTCCTGTGCAGCGATGTGGCACTGATATTATTAACTTCCTGGGTCATTCTACGAATAGGCGCCAGAATATTTTTGGAGAAAAACACGCCTATGGTAAAAATAACGATCATCGAAATGAAATTAGCTACGATCAGTATCGTTTTTAAACTGGATAAGAAGTTGGCAGCATAGCTGTGAACAGCAGAAATAATAATTGCATAATCTCCTTTTTCTGTGTCGTAATATATGCCTTTAAAAAAATGGTAACCTGTCCTGTAGTTGGCTTTTTTCTTTGAAAGGATATCATTAAAAAAGCGAATAGGTACACCTTCACCTAATCCTGTTCGGGCAAAGTCGGATAGTGAATCGATCTTTACGATGTATTCCTGTTCTTCCGGTAACAGTTGTAGGTGCTGGTTTCTTAGTTGCTCATATGCCGAAGAGTTGATATGGCCTGTATCAAGATGCGCTTTGGCCGCAATCGTGGCACGTAGTTCCAGGCGTATATAAAAGTCTTCAAATGCCTTTTCGTTAGCAAAGTAGTATATGGCAAAACTTAGAACTATAATGATGAGTGAAAATAAAAGTGTAAATAGTAATGCTATTTTAATTTGAATCTTCATTGTAAACTTCCTTCAATATATAACCCATACCAACGACAGTATGTATCAGCTTTAAAGAGTTTTTATTATCCAGTTTTTTACGTAAATAGTTTATATATACATCTACTACTTTTGTATTTAAATTAAAATCGTAACCCCAGACATGTTCTAGCATTTCCATTCTTGACAGAACCTTTTTAGGGTTTTTAAGAAGGTATTCCAATAAACGAAATTCAGTCGCTGTAAGTTCTACGGGAATCTTGTTCCTGGTTACTGTTTTTTCATCTACATTCAGCTCCACATCTGCAAATTTTAGTATGCTTCTTAATGGTTTATCTGAATTTGGTTCAGAAGCAGACTTGCACCTTCTGAGTAGCGACCGTATCCGGGCCAGCAACTCCGCAATTTTGAAGGGCTTGGTCAGATAATCATCTGCTCCCCAGTCCAGTCCCATAACAATGTTATCTGTTGTGCCTAATGCTGTGAGCATCAATATAGGAGTAGCAATGCCATTTTGCCTGCACCGCTTGCACAATTCCAAACCATTGATGCCAGGCAACATTAAATCAAAAATGAATAGATCATATTGGAAAGAGTTGATATATCCCCAAGCCATTGTGCCATCCATAGATACAGTAACTTCATAGTTTTCCTCCTCAAGAGTTCTTTTAACTAATGAGGCTACATCTGCTTCATCTTCTACTAACAAAATTTTCATTGTTCAAGTCGAATTATTTTCATTTATTACATGGCAGGCAATTGTTTGTATCCCAGGAGCAACTTTGCCTTACACCCGCACATTTTTGAACTGAAGCAATATTGCTCATAACAAAAGACTGGTTCAAGATGCATAGTAATTAAATACTATGCATCTTGTCTGCCTTCCTGGTTTGGAGTATGTCATTGGCCTAAAAATAATAATTGATGAATTATAATGCCGGTTCAAATTTTGTAGAAAGATTAAGTCAATTCTTTATTCATGAATATTTTATTTATAGGAAGGCCAAGCAACTGCCCCAGCGCCTTAGCTATTCTTTCTTTTATGATATTCTGTTCCTTGTTTTCAGAGATTTCTAATTGAAGGCTGCCGTTTATTTCCTTTATAATATGATTGCCATGAAGGAGGTTTTCTAGTTGTCCATTCATAATTGTTATGTAATATTCTGTATAATCATTATAAGTCTTGCTCCTGATGATTGAATAATATAACGATCCGGAG
>CBKWHA010000330.1:0-4930 GCA_966674115.1 uncultured Chitinophagaceae bacterium | reverse complement strand
TAATCCCAAACATGCGGGCTATAAAGGGAACAGCAGCTTCAGGACTGATGGCAACAGCATCCTGAATCACCTGCTTCACTGCTAATTGGACCTCTTCTGGCGCAACATATTTCAACTTGCGGGATGCAGAAGGTAGTTCACTGCGGTTGCGGAGAGCAGGCCTCTGCATATCAGCCAGCCAGAGAAAATCTCCATTCTGCACAATTCGGCCATTACCTACGGCAAATTTTGCTGCCAGCTTTATATGCTCTTTTATGCGAGGACCAATCCTTGTTACTCCGGCGGCTTCTACAATACGACGGGCTACTTCTTCAAAATGTACGGGGCTTTCAATTTCTACAACCTGTTCTACCCATTTAGCCAGCTTGCCAACGGAGTGGCGGTGTATTTCCTGGGAAGCAATAGAAGCTGGGAGTACAGCTAATTGATAAGAAGGCAGAGCACTCGGTTCTTCAGTAACACTTTCTCTAACCAATGCAGTTTCAATTATTACATCATCCTCATCTTCTTCTTCCGAAAAGGTTGCCTTCCAGGCTTTGTCGATAGCGTCTATTACCCTTTGCAGCTCCCGGTCAGGATTACGGAACCAGTCAGTGCTCCAGATACGGTGCATTTTCCAGCCCATAGCCTCCAGAACTTGCTGCCGCAGCCTGTCGCGGTCACGGGCAGAGCGGGCGGAATGATAGGAAGCCCCGTCACACTCAATGCCTAAAATATAACGGCCTGGATTTTCAGGATCAACGATGGCGAGGTCAATATAAAATCCCTGGGAGCCCACTTGTTTGCGAACAACGTATCCAAGACCAGTCAGTTGTTGTGCTACTATATTTTCAAATGGACTATCTGCTGGCCGCCCGGTTTCCTGGGGTATATTCAACTGGCCATGCTGTGCATAGTGCAAAAAGCTTTTTAAGGCAATGACACCATGGCTCTTTGTACGACTAATATCGAGATCTCCGGCAGTCAGGTTGGTAAATATTTCGCAACGCAGCTTTGCACGAGTGATCAATACGTTTAGCCTCTTTTCGCCACCTTCATTATTGAGTGGCCCAAACGACATGCTGACATAGCCTTCCGCAGTTCGACCGTATCCTATTGAAATAAAGATCACATCCCGCTCATCACCCTGCACGTTTTCCAGGTTCTTAACAAAGAAAGGCTCGTGTGTATGGCTTTTGAAAAAAGGCTCAACGTCTGGATTGTCCTTTCGCCTGATCTCCAGTGCATCCTGGATGGCTTCCCGTTGTGCTGTACTGAACGCAACAACACCAAGGCTCAGACCAGGGTGTTTGCGTGCATGCTGCAACACGGCATCAGCTACAACTTCTGCTTCTTTGGGATTAGTGCGGGTATTACCACGGTCGTAAACAGTATCTTTTAAATGATGAAAAAACAAACCAGCCTGGTGCTTTGAACCAGGACTAGGGAATACGACCAGTTTATTTTCGTAGAAGTGGTGGTTGGATAAATGGATCAGCGATTCATGACGACTACGGTAATGCCAACGTAACATACGTTGCGGGGCACCCTGGGCATCACACATCCCCAATATACTTGGCAAGTCGGCCGTTACACTTTCTTCATCCTCCCAATCACTGTTCATCGTATCAAAAAATGAAGTTGGCGGTAATTGTTTTGTATCACCCACAACAACCAATTGTTCACCCCTTAGTAATGCACCCAGTGCCTCGACCGGCCTTACCTGGCTGGCTTCATCGAAGATCACGAGGTCGAATTGCAGTGCGCCAGGAGGCAGGAAGTTGGCAATAGAAAGCGGGCTCATCATAAATACCGGTTTAATGGCCTGGATTGCCAAGCCTGCTTCTGCCATAAGTTTGCGGATAGGCAGGTGGCGGGCCTTTTTATTGAACTCGGTACGAATAACAGTAACCTGTCCGCCCCCTTCCGGAGAGGGCATCCCCTCCCAATGTCGCAATGCTGCGCGGGCCCGATTGTATTGGAAGTTCAGGGCATCCAGCCGCTTGAAATGTTTGATCACTTCCTCATGTGAGGTACGTTCAAACTTGCGCAAAGCTATATGCCTGTTGACAGTCATTTGCAAGAGGTGTTCATACCATGTTTTTTGCAAAGCTGCTTTTAAAAGTTCTTTAGCATCAGGCCAGTTCTCAGCAACTGAGGTCAAGCTAAGCAGGTTTTCTTCAGTAGCAATATCTGTAAGATTGTTCCATGAAATGACTAGGTGTACCTGATTGGTATTTTCAAACCAGGCAACAAGTAATTGAATCTGCTGTGTAAAAGGTTGGTGCAGCAAAGTCTTACCTTGAAAGCGAATTGATTCGTTCAAAGCAGTTTTTGATACCACTTCACCAATGAACTTTCCATGGTTGCTGATTGCTTCCAATAAAATATTATAGAAATGAGCGGCGGCGTCAACACTAACATGCAGATTTAAATAATCCAGAATCTCTTTTGGAATATTGCCATCAGCCAGTTGCTGATGAACAGAAACCAGGTAAGCAGTTGCGGTATTCAACTCATCCCAAAAAGATTTTAATCCCTGCCAGCGAAGGCCAAATAATTCTTTTACTAGATGCTCATGATCTTTTAATATACTGGATAAGCGTTTCGCTTCCAGAAGATCGTCCACCCATTTCAGTTTTTCTTCTTTTTCCTGGGGTATAGTCGTTTTGCTGATGGCCTTTAACCTTTTAATGGCATTGTTGTATGATCCAATCATAAACTTATACCATTTGGAGCCATGCGCAATTATTTCCTGCCTAAGCTCCAAAACATCCTGCTCCCAAGCTTCGGACAGGAATATTTCTGCATAAGCATTTCGTAATTCTGTCAGTCTTTTGCCTGATTGCAAGGCCTCCTGTATATCTGCTTGGTTGAGTAACCAAGCCTCATGTCTTATGTTCAAACCTCTGAGATCTGGTTTGGCAGAAAGTAATTGTGTACAGGAGGCCAGGCGCATGCTTTCTTCACGGTTTGCCGGCGCTTTAATACCGATAGCTTTAGAAATGTTTTGAGATTCCTTCTCTAATACCTCTGTTGCTTCTTTACCTGCTTTGAATAATTTAACAAGGTCTTCCTGCTCGTGCGGCAACAGAACCCGCAAGCCACACCCCCAAAACAACAGTTTCGACGGAACGCCAATATCATTTAACCTTGCCTGGATACGATCGGCCAATGCTTCTGCCCGTTGGGCTTTTGCGCCATCCCAATTACCTATATCAGGAAAAGCAATACGGGGTAAAGACTGATTGTTGGTTGCTTTGGAAAGTTGAAGCAAGAGCCCTATTACGTTTTGGGCAGTCAATCCGCTTTTGCCAATTTCTGTATTGATAGCAAAGCAGTAATCATTCAACTCATCCCTGAGTTTATGCAGTAAGGCAACTTCCTGCTGCAAATGATAAAGAGCAGGTTTGCCCAGTTCCATCACTCTTCTTAATTCCTGGTGCAGTTCTCTTTTATTTGCCTTATGGCTATGTAGCTCCAGGCAAGCCTCGCCAAGATTGGCATTGTCTAACCGGCGCTTCACTACTTCCAGTGCCGCCATTTTTTCAGCTACAAAGAGCACCTTTTTACCCTGCCCAATAGCATTGGCAATCAGGTTGGTAATGGTTTGCGATTTACCAGTGCCCGGAGGTCCCTGAATTACCAGGTTGCGACCTTCGTGAACGGCCAACATGGCTAATAGTTGAGAGCTATCAGCATCCACTACCTGAAAAAGCTGGTCAGCTACGGTATCCTTGTCTATATGGACATCTTCAGAAGCCGTTGGGGGCGCTTCGTTAAAACCCTCAATGAATAAACTTTGTAAAATAGGATGTTCAAGCGGGTTATTATCTGCCGGCCAATTGGTAACATCAAGATCATTATAGATCAGAAACTTTCCAAAAGAGAAAAAGCCAAGAACTATCTCATTACGCTCCACCTTCCAACGCTTAATATGGCTAACGGCCTTTTCAACTTCATCGAAATATTCTTCCACAGAAAAGTCGTCTTCCTCAGGCAGGTTGGGTATTATAATACCGAATTCTGCTTTCATCTTAGCCTGGAGGGACAAGTTCTCTCCTATTTCTTCTAAGGTATACCGTAAACGAAAGCGCTCGCGGGCACTGGAACGATCCAATGCAACGGGCAGTAACACCAAAGGAGCTTTACGTTCCTCCGAACTGCTATCGGATTCATACCAATGTAACATTCCCAGGGCAAGGAATAATGTATTTACGCCCTGTTCTTCAATACTGGTACGGGCTGCATAATAGGTATTGAGTAATTTATGCTGAAGGATGGTTTCAATTTCCGTAGTTTGGAGTTTTGTATCATAAGTTTCAGAACCAGAGGATACAGGAGACAGGTTTTCTTCATCACCATCCTTCTCAATCTTTGGAGTAAACGTCATGTTCTTGCCTTGACCGACCAGCACATCATACACGAGAGCCGACTTTTCCCGGTCAATAGAGAGCCCTTTACCGGATAGAGGCCTGTAATTCAATAAAGGGTTACGAAGGCCAAGGTCGAGTAACTCCTTCCGGGAGGCTTCAAGTCTGGAGAGAATGGTTTCCTGCATATTATTGGACTTTTTGATATGCCCTCGCAAGTTTAGGAAATAAAAGGTTATCAGAGTGGGGATTAATGATTGCGATTCTGAATACTTCAAATACAAACTAATTGCAAAGTATGGAGAAAAGAATAGGATTGTAGGAAATTGCTTAAGTTCGGATAATAAATAGTCAGCGATCTTACAAATGACCTCGCTTCAAACCATACATAATTAATTTTGACCAGAACATCGAAACTAAGAATAGGAACATAAAGCGAAAAAGGTTTATCCCAAAATGATTAAAAAATATTCAGTTTTGATATGCATAGTTATTTCTGTGATTTTATTAGTAATAGCAACCTTAGTTTATCCAGGAGGTTCATTGCTTGACCAAAATTCTACAGGATTTGATTGGTC
>CBKWHA010000329.1:0-5001 GCA_966674115.1 uncultured Chitinophagaceae bacterium | reverse complement strand
TACTGTGGCAGAGGCCTATCCTGAATTGGCTCCTCTTTTATGTGCTGGTCTAATCGGGTACCGTTCCTATAAAATGATGGGAGATGATGTAGAACATATGGGCATTTATGGTTTTGGTGCCGCAGCTCATATTATCATACAGATGGCTGTTTACCAGGGTAAAAAGGTTTATGCTTTTACCAGATCGGGAGATACTACAACACAACAGTTTGCTTTAGCGCTTGGTGCCCAATGGGCGGGAGACGCATCGCAACCACCACCCAGGAAGCTGGATGCAGCTATCATCTTCGCCCCGGCTGGCAACCTGGTTCCCAAAGCCTTAATGGATGTGGACAAAGGTGGCGTCGTAGTTTGCGGAGGCATTCACATGAGTGATATCCCTTCATTCCCCTATAAGATTTTATGGGAAGAAAGGGTAGTGCGTTCTGTAGCCAACCTTAGCCGGAAAGATGGAGAAGAATTTTTAACATTGGCACCAATGATTCCGGTGAAAACTCAAATACAAACTTTTCCTTTACAACAAGCCAATGAAGCCTTGCAAGCCTTAAGAGAAGGTAATATTAAAGGTGCTGCTGTATTGGTAATGCCTTGAATAGTTTTGATTTTATGGTACGTAAGCTTCTTTAGGTTCTATTTCCAGCTTATTTTCCACCACGGCCACACCTGGCGCTGCCCAGACTGCGTTTTCTGCATCCTTCCGTTCGGCAAAGGAGCGTACTTTCCCCCTTAGAATCACTTTGCTCCCCAACACTTCAACAGAAACCCTTCTTGCATCAATAGTAGCGCTTCTGTGAAAGGCCGCACTGACCTTTTCCTGAATGTTTTCAGATGTTACCCTTGGTTTAACCTTAATGTTATTATTGATTTGACGAACTCCTGCCAGGTTGCAAACGACATCGATTGCCGCATTGCGTTGGAAGCTCCACTCCACTTCTCCTTCCAGGCTGACCTGTCCGTCTTCAACTTTCACCTGAAGATTTTCTTCCGGAATAGCTATGTGCCCTTTCAGAGCAGTCAGGACAGCTTCGGCAATTTCAGCGTCGGTTTTCCGGAATATTGGTGAGAGTCCTACCTGCAGGTCCTCTGCCACAGCTTTTACACCGGAAACTTTTTGGACGGCTTTTTCCGCGGCAACCTTTTTTGCGTATGTATCTACTATGCCCGACAGCGTAACCACACCGTTTTTAACGGAAACGCCAATTTCTGCTGCATTTAACTGAGGCTCCCATTTTAACTGAGCCATCACATCATGTTGAACTTGTGCATCACTTTTCATAGTTCAAACTTTTAAGTAATTAAGTTTAACAAGGGCCGAACACGATGGTAATACTTGGTTTAAAGAGTCAAAGCAATATCATTTTTCTACCCTTATCAATGATTGCTATCAAAATTTTAAGTGATGATGATCATAGGACCCGCAGGCTTACCTGAGCTGTAAGGATAAGTTTTTTTATGATTAAAGTCATGTAACTACCTGATGAAAGCCAAATATTGACAGAATTCTAGTCGTTAACTTGCTGTCTCAGTAAATGTGTCCTTTAGACAGGACTAATTGCAGGCTCTTTTCTGTTATTCCATACTTGAAATAACTATTGTTATGATAAACACCATGCTACCAATAGACCTACCTAACACAGACGTTTTCTCCACAAAAACTGAAACCATCTTAAGAAGCTCACGTCCGCATACAGCAGAAAAAGAGAGGGCAGCCTTTGGGGAAGAAAGCGTATCAGAAAGGACCACTGAGCAAAAACATTGGATTATGCAAAAACTTGCTCAAAGAAGCTATTCCAGAGGGTACGGTGGTTTGTAACCACTATGGAAAGTTGTTTAACATGTTTACATAGCAATCCATTAAATGAAGATATTTATCAACCTCTTTCAAGGCCAGCGTTTTTTGAGCATAATCCCTTGTATGGGTGGCTTTGAGACTATTGACTTTCGCCCGAATATTAGAACGATAACTTTTATAATAAACAAAAAGCATTCTATCCTTATCAGTTTTTACCACAGGGAACAATTTATTGTAAGCTTTGAAAAATAATTCTGATAAGTCATGCCTGCCAAATGCGTCAAGATCCATACTCAGAAAGGCAACTTCATTCAATACGTCAATCTGACGGTAATCATCATTAAATTCAATACAATCAAAGGGTTGAGGAACGGGCAATAGAAAAATGTTCCCGGAATGTAAATCTCCATGACAATCTCTAAAAAATCCGGCTTGGAGTCTTTTAGCTAAAAGTCCTTCGTTCCTTTTCATAAATGAATTGGATGCATCAATCGCTTTGTTAATTATCGATGTGCAATTTCTGTTCAGATGTTTTTTTAAAAAGTCCTTTTCTTCTCTCAGGTCATAAAATTTCAATTGAACATCCAGAACATCTTTCTGGTAAATAATTTTTGTGCCTTTATGGAAAGTGGCAATTTTTTCTGCAAGGTTCCGGATATCGGAATGTGTCACTTTATTGTTCTGTAACAGTAAATCCATCTGCTTCTCTCTATCCATTTTTCTCATCTGAACAGCGTAATCAACAATTTCTCCTTCTTCGCCACCAATGAAAAGGCAGTCTGATGTTTTCCTGACAGGCTGCACATCGATGTATACATCATCAGTAAGCCTTTTATTTAACTCAACTTCTCTTTGGCAATAATACCTGCGCTTTTCCAAAGTGGAAAAGTCAAGAAAGGAGTACTGAACTGGTCTTTTTATTTTGTACACAAAACAATCACATACGACAACCCATGAAATATGCGTTTCTATTAACTCAGGTTGACCACAGTTTTGTGGGAGTTTTCCCTTTATTAGAAGTTTATTTATCTGCTCTCTTGTCATCTTTTAAATTCAAATAATCAGCAGCTATAGATAGCATTTCTTCAATGTTTTGGTTCGTAGAGTGCAATACCAAATGATGTTCTTTTAATGGTTCCCATTGTGTTTTAATTTTTTTGTAAACTTCAAAGTCTGCATCGCTATTCGTTCTTTTCCTTTTTAGTCTTTCCTTAATTTCTGAATCATCAGCCGTAACCTCAATGAAATAAGAGTTGTCCTTACTCTCCGCTTCTTCAATGAATTTATTCCTGATATTATTTTTGTAAAAGGTCGCATCCAATACTACATTTTTATTTTGTTTTAGCACTTTGCTCATTTGTATCAGCATTTCATTATAAACTGCTAACTTCTCTTTTAGAGAATATGTCTTTTTATCTGCCACTTCTAGTCTCACCTTATCACTATTTATGTAATCTGCGTTGATTTTACGTGCAAGGCGGGATGCGAAGTAGCTCTTACCAGAACCCGGTAAACCAAAGACAATTACTACCATTTAGATGTAAATTTTTAATGATCGGTCTGAATAAAAAATTTTAACTTCTTTCTGCAGATTTATTAATGATTCGGCTGTACTCCCTTTAATACTGCATAGCTTTTGGCAAGCGGATGTTGCGTCACCAATGAACATATTGTAAACTGAGGCATAAAGAAAAAGTAGGGCAAGCAGAAAGCGTGCTGACCGTGTATTTTTCCATGCGATCAGTAAGAAGATGATTGCCAAGATATTCGAGATGAGGTAAGGCAGAATAAATTGATCAAGCTCTTCCATAAAATTATAATTTAGATGTTTTAGAATGATTATTGATGAGTCTTTGATTCGAAAAAGTAATTGTTACAAGATTTTAAACAAAGTTTATATAGGAATCTTACATATATAAATGATAGTCATCAAAATAAAAGATGATAGCCGGCATGAAATAGAACGAATATTAGGAACGAATTACAAAAACAGTAGAAGAATATAATTTGCTAGGTATTTCACTTTTTATTTAATGTATCATGATTCCTGTTAATGCAATCTTTGACCGCTGTCATTATTTTTCTTAAGTATCATCATTGCATTAGGCTACTTTATAGTGTGAACTTAGGAGTAGAAAGTACAGACTAAATAAAAGTGAGTTATGAAATCTGTTAATGTGCAACAGGAGATTTTGCTGGTGACTACTTCTAAATTTTTACAACAAGATCTCTGTGAAATAGACGACATCGATAAAACAGGGCATTTGTTCTTGGAAGAACAATTGGAAAAGGCCTGCTGGAATGGTATGCTTGAAGAATTGCTTCCTGAAATAATAGAGCATGGAGCTTCCGGCAAAAAGCTTTTCCTGTGGCGAATCCGGCAGGGTGAGTTGCTTTTTCAAATACAGTTGTCTGAATCCCTGCCGCTTATTGAAAAAGTGTTTTCTATTGATCCCTGTTTCTTCCTATCTATGGGATTTCATAACTAGTACCTACTTCAAAGTTGTATATACTTACGGTACAGATAAAACAACTTATGACAATCATGTTTTTCAATGTCGATGGTCAGTACTTTTCTTATTCCCATAAACATAAATTTAAAGTAAAGCCAGGGATATGGAAAAGTATATCCTATCTCTCATATTGATGCCATTGTGTAACACAGTTGATGAGTTTAGCTTTTATAAATAATAATTGTTGATAAGGAAAAATTATCCATATAGTACCAATAAGGGCAGCAAGGACCAACAGCCACAGGGAAAATCTCCATTTCTTTGGTTTTATCTCATCATTCTTGCCTTTCTTTTTTTGCCATCTCTACTCAATCTCTACCCTTCAGATACAGAAACCACCTGGAATGAGATGGAGAAAAATATGCTTTCGCAAAAGGCAATTGAAAAGATTGAGGTTATTGATAATGAGAAAGCTGATATCTACATAAAAAAAGAATTTTCAAACAAGCCTTTTTTTAAGGAAGTGATGAAGCCAATACGAGGTAGAGACGTTGTTTCTGGCCCTCATTATACTTTGACCATTGGTTCCATTGAAACATTTGAACGTAAGTTGGAGGATGCACAAAAGAATTATGCTCCGGAAGAAAGAATCAATGTTGTTTATAAAAAAACGAGTAACTGGTTCGGAGAAGTGCTCTCGTGGTTATTGCCGCTCATAATATTTATTATTTTTTGGCAATACCTGATTTTCCGGTC
>CBKWHA010000328.1:0-5056 GCA_966674115.1 uncultured Chitinophagaceae bacterium | reverse complement strand
CATACTAACTTTTTAAAGCGCTTCAAAGGTTGAGTAAAAGCGAGTAGCAGTATATAAAAAAATCCCAGATGCAAACCAGAAATAGCAATAACATGCACCACTCCTGTATTCGAGTAGGCCAGCACCAGGTTCTTGTCCAAGTCATCCTTGTAGCCGATCAACAGCGCCTCAGCCAGTCCTGCCTCTTTCGCACCCCTGATGTATTGCTTCAGTATGCCAGTAAAAAACAAACGGCCTTGAATTAAAAATTGCTGCAACGCATTTACATTCCTGCCTTTCAGAAGTGTAAAGTCATGCTCTGTCAAATATACCTGGTGCGTAATACCCTGTAACAAACAATAGCGCCGGTAATCAAATCCTCCCGGGTTGCCGGTGTTTTTTACTTCCTGTAATGTTTTATATATGACTACCCTTGATCCATAAGATAGATTCTGTGCTGCCTCTTTCTTGAAATAAAGGAGCACCTTACCCTTTGCCTGTTGCAAGCCATCCTCATTCAAAACGTATTGAACAACCCCCGTTGCCTTATAAGACGCCGGCTTTTCTACCAATAGCTCATCCAGAGAAACTACCACTTTGGCGCCTCCCTCATACTGATGACCAAACCATTCCGGATGGTTCCGGATGTCCTCATTTCTGGTAAGAAAAGCCCCAAGAACACCTACCAGTAAACTAAGGCAGAGGCCGTTCAAAGGAGCAAAACGGAACTTCTGAGAGAGCGGAAGAAAAGAATAAAACAGTATGAAAACACTAAGAAGCAAACCTGCATATAACAGTCCCGGCAAAGAAATCTGTATATACCATTGCACTACAATTCCGGCCATCAATGCAATAACCAGCCGTAAAAATGGAGCCTTGATCCACCAGTAAGTTTTGGTTGCAGCCATGCCAAAAGATAAATAATAAAAAAGAAAAAGGGCAATGAAATTCGTATTTCATTGCCCCTTGGTGTTCATCATACGTTAGCTTTAAAAAGTGTACCGGATCCCGAGTCCGCCCCAACTACCACTAAATCCATGATGATCTGCGAACTCAAAAGACGGTTGCCAGTCGAGCGAAACGTTGATAGGTGCGCCACGAAACTTGTAATCCAAACCAATCACCCCATCAATACCCACTACTCCGTGGTGGTCGTGGTCATCATCAAATCGGCCATGGTGATGGTGATGCCCATCATAAAATCCAACATGCATTCCAGGTCCAATATACCATTTCAGTCCTGGTGCGCCGGAAATCGGGCCGTGAATTTCGTACAAACCTGTAAGCCTGAAACCATGTCCGTGAAAATAAGCGATCAACTCGCCGGCATTCTTATTAAAGAAATGCTTTAAAGTGATACCTGCTCCATCCCATACTTTTACACCCAGTGCTGTCTTATAACTGTAACTGTTCGTACTGCGTTGCGCATGTGCTGTGCCAACCGCTAAAATTAAAATTGCCAAAAAGAACTTTTTTCTCATAACGTACGTCGCGTATATATTCTGCCAAAATATTTGCCATTACCATGCCAAAGTCAGAAAATATTCATGAGTTTATCAACATTAAGTAAAAACTTTATGTGCTGTTGCCTCTTTCACACGCACAACAAAATAGCCCGCCACACAAACTGTAACTATAGCAGTAATAAGAAATACGGCCGTACTGCCTAAAACACTCCACAACAATCCGGTAATAGAGCTGGCGAGTAAGGTGCAAATGCTTTGGCAGGATGTATAAAACCCAATGGCTGTTGCTGTATTGGTATCATGCGAAAAGTTAGTGATCCAGGCTTTTCCAATGCCTTCGGTGGCAGCAGCATAGAGTGCATAAAGAAAAAAAGCAATAAAAAGAAGTATTGAAGATTGGCTTTGTCCAAACAAAAAATATACAAAAGCAAATAACAATAAGCCGGTAATAAAGATCTTTTTCATGCCTATTTTATCTGCCAGCACACCCATGGGAAAAGCAGCAATTGCATATACAAGATTATATAATATATAGGCAGTAATGGTGATCGTATCGCTTCCCGTTACTTCTTTGGTTTTTAAAAGCAGGAAAACATCTGAGCTGTTGAAAAGAGCAAACAGCAATAAACCGGCAACCAATTTTTTATATTCGGGTCTTGCAATCTTCCAATAACTAAAATAGGAGAAAAAGTTACCTCTTTTTAGTGTGGAGGCAGGTCTAGGTATTTCTTTCAGCAAAAAAATAAGTGCTACAGAGATCAGCCCCGGCAGGAAGGCCCAATAAAATAGTGGTTTGTATTGTTGGGGGAAAAAATGCAGAAAACCCAAAGCGATCAGTGGACCTATAAATGCTCCCAATGTATCCATACCCCTGTGAAACCCAAACACCCTGGCTTTAGTTTGAGGTGTGGCATTGTCCGACAGCAAGGCATCGCGGGCTGATGTGCGCAGGCCTTTGCCCAGCCGGTCAATGGTACGGGCCAAAAAAATCCAGGTCGACCAGCTAAATATCGCCATCATTGGCTTGGAGACAGTACTTAAAAAATAACCGCTCTTGATAAAAGGAAGCCTCAATCCACTTTCATCGCTCCGTTTGCCAAAATAACCCTTACTCAACCCCGCCGTAAATTCGGCTAAGCCTTCCGGTAGACCAATGAGGAAAACTGAGAAGCCGATCTCCTTCAAATACACAGGCACTACTGGGTACAGCATTTCGCTGGCAATATCGGCAAACATGCTTACCAGAGATAATACAAGCACAGTACGGTTGATGATCTTCATCTCGTAAAGTTAAATGGGATCCAAAGCTCCCTTCCCAAGCCATCCTATAAATCCTTTTAATCCCATCTATCAAATCTGATGTCCTCCTCGTTACTCCTCCCTATCTAAGCAATACCTAAGCCGTATCCACTCTATATAAAAATCTCCAAATCCCAAAATCCCCAAATCAGAAATCTACCAACACTTCCATTCCATTTTCTCAATCATTTGCATTTTCTTTATGTTAGAAAACTACTGACCCTCTAATCATTATTAATACTTTACGTATGTTGTTGATAGCTATCTGTGTTGTAAATGCCATAACACTATTACTGGTCATTTTGTTCCGCCCGCGGCCCAATAATAACCTCTTTGTTTTATCGCACAAGTTGGATGATTTGTTCGTTCGTCTGGACAAACTGACAGCAAACCTGCGTGAGGATTTCAGGATCAATAGGGAGGAGGCTGCCAACATGGCCAAAGAGAACCGTGCAGAGCTGAATGATACACTGCGCTACTTTCAGGCCACGCTAACCGAAACCCTACGCACCATTACCCAGCAAAACAAACAGGCCCTGGAGCAGGTGAACAAAACCCTGGAAGCTTCGTTTAAGGGATTTCGTGAAACCTACGAACGGAGTGTCGATGCCATGAATCACTTGCAGCGGGAGAAGTTCGCTCAGTTGGAGATCAGGCAAACCGAACTGGTACAGAAAACAGAGGAAAAGTTGGAAAAGATGCGAGAGACCGTAGATGAAAAACTGCAAAAGACATTGAATGAGCGGTTGGGACATTCATTTACCATGGTGAACGACCAATTGGAAAAAGTACAAAAAGGCCTTGGCGAAATGCAAACCTTAGCCCAGGATGTGGGTGGACTGAAAAGAGTGTTGGGCAATGTGAAGATGAGGGGCGGATTTGGTGAGGTACAACTGCAAATGCTATTAGAGAATATCATGGCTCCGGATCAGTACGAAGCCAACGTGCGTACAAAAGCAGGTAGTACCGAAACCGTGGAGTTTGCCATCAAATTTCCTAATCCTGATGGTGACCGTAAGTTTGTGTGGATACCGGTTGACGCCAAATTTCCAAGGGATGCATACGAGCACCTGCAAAATGCTTACGACAGCGGTGATGTAGTGGCTGTAGACTGGGCACAGAAAAACCTGGAGGCCGCTATTAAAAAAATGGCCAAAGACATTTGCGATAAATACATCGATCCGCCCAATACCACAAGCTTTGGTATTATGTTCCTGCCTTTTGAAGGTATCTATGCCGAAGTGGTGCGCAAAGCTTCCTTGCTCGAAGAGGTACAGCGCCAATGCAATGTCCTGATCGCCGGACCTACTACGCTCTGGGCTTACCTGCACAGCCTGCAAATGGGTTTCCGCACCCTGGCTATCCAAAAACGCAGCAGTGAGGTGTGGACCATATTAGGCGCCGTGAAAAAAGAATTTGAAAACTTCGGCGGCCTGTTGCAAAAAGCGCAGCACAATATTCAAACAGGATTAAACCAATTAGATGATGTGGCCGGTGTGCGTACCAGGGCTATCCAGCGAAAATTGAAAGGAGTGGAAGCATTGGGAGAAAAAGAATCATCAATTCTGCTTTCAGATGCAGAAGACCTCACCCCGCCGCAATCATGCTGATCTCAACATTCACTGCTTTGGGCAGGGCAGATACTTGTACAGTTTCACGTGCAGGAAAATTGCCATCAAAATACTTTCCATACACCTCGTTAAGCTCGCTAAATTTTCCCATATCAGTAATGAAAATAGTGGTCTTTACTACATTGCTGAAGGTCATGCCGGCATCCTGCAGGATCGCTTTAAGATTGTGCATTACCTGGTGGGTCTCATCCTGTATATCTTTATTTTTCAAATTACCGCTTGCCGGATCAATACAGATCTGCCCGGAAATGTAAAGGGTATTGTTCACTAAAACAGCCTGGTTGTAAGGTCCAATGGGAGCTGGGGCTTGGGGAGTATTGATAATTTTCTTTTCCATATTCAGCGAATTTAAACCCTTTCCCCAAACCTTGCCTATCTTTAAAACATATTCATCATTGACCATTCACCATTCACGAATTCTCCATTCTCCATGAATCTCATTGTTTCCTGTACAGAAGCGCAGCAAGAAGAACTAACAGCTAATGGTTTGCATCCTGAAGCAAAGGTGATCTATGTGCGCGACAGCAGGGAACTGGTAACCCATACAGCCGACGCCTACCTGGACCTGCAATTCGATAACAAACCAGACGGGGTTTCACTACTGGAAAAATTGCCTGCCCGGCTGATTATAGTGAACAGCGTGGTCTCAACCCTGGCTCAGATCCATCCATCTTTTGTCCG